>JBGTMK010000586.1:0-2643 GCA_041743605.1 Nostoc sp. | reverse complement strand
TTCGTCGCATCGGTGCAAGGACATACCCTGATTTACTCCAGGCATTAAATGCGGCATTCGCAGAAGTGACGATAGAGAATTTACTCGGTTGGTTTACTCACTGCTGCTACTGTACTTCAGAAGACTGATAACCGCTATACTTTTCTTTGCTCATATTATTCACCAACGCCCTGGTTAAGTTACAGCATCAGTCCCAAAATGCCAAAAATTTGGTTTCTTTAGGCTTAGTAAATTCACTCTGGAGATTTACATTCACTAAAAGAAACCGAGTTTTTATGCTCGATTTTCAAGAATGGGCTAATGTTCTATATCTTACAATATTCAGAAAATATTGTGATGATCTAAATTAAGATATGAAAGTTTTTAGATATGTTTTAACTGAGGATTTTTTAAATTAGCCAAAAGGTCAGGAAAGCTTGAAACCCATTCAGAGAGAGGTATCTGGCTAACTGACTGCAAAATAGCTATCCCCAGTTTTGCCGACTAGACTATCTACTCAGGATATATGACTGAGAATAATTGCTGTGGAATAAAAGCATCCGTAAATCCGCAATTTTGTTGTCTTAACCTTTTGCTAGCTACTTCTTAATCTAACTGGGATAATTTTAGGTTGCTCAATTAAGAACTAACACGAAAAATTAGATCCGTAGATGTCTTCTGGCAACCACTAACAATAGTGGTTTGTAAGGCAAATTTTATGATGTCCATGTTGATATAGCGATCGCTCTAGCTGCGAATTACATCTTTGCTTTGCAGTTAACGTTGTTTTACTGGCAATAAAAATGGCATTAACACTTCAAATTCTCCACGCTTCCGATTTTGAAGGTGGCATTGACGCTGCCGGTACTAGCCCTCAGACTTCTGATGCTGTTCGTTTCTCAGCAGTGCTAAATCGTCTGCGGACTAATACCAATACAGATACATTGGGAGTCCCAACTAATGTATTGGCAAATACTTTAACCCTTTCTTCTGGGGATAACTATATTCCCGGTGTATTTTTAAATGCTTCCAGTGACACCAGTCTCAATAATGTTGGAGGTTTAGGAACTTCTTCGGCTCCAGTTATTGGACGGGGTGACATTGGTATCCTCAACGCCTTTGGTATCCAAGCTTCTGCTTTAGGAAACCATGAATTTGACTTAGGTGTTAGACAAGTCCGCGACATTCTCCGCAATGGTTCTGGCAATCCGGGGACAAATTTTCCTTACCTGAGTGCTAACTTAGATTTCAGTTCAGAAATAGCTGATTCCATAACCAATCCTGATGGGGCGATCGCAGCTTCAGATTTAGCTACTAATCAAGATACCGCAGAAGCGAGTTCTATTCCCCGACAAATTGCAAAGAGTACGGTAATTACTGTTGCTGGCGAGGATGGAATTATTGGTAACGCGGATGACCAACAAATCGGGATTGTGGGAGCCACTACACCTCTGTTACCAACTATTTCTAGTACTGGACGTGTGGTAGTCACTCCTAGTAATCCTACTGATTATGCTGCCTTAGCGGCATCAATTCAAACCCAAGTTGATACATTAACAGCAGCGGGAATTAACAAAATAGTTCTGCTGGCGCACATGCAGCAGTTAGATATCGAAGTCGAAGAACTCGCTCCCCGATTACAAAATGTCGATGTAATTGTTGCGGGTGGTTCCCACACTTTGGCGGCTGATAATACTGATCCTGTGCGAACAGGTGATACTCCTGGAGCCACTTACCCAATTATTAAGACTTCCGCCAATAATCAACCTGTACTGGTGGTCAATACAGACGCTAATTATCAGTATGTTGGGCGTTTGGTAGCTACTTTTGACGATTTGGGAGTTATCCAAACTAACACTTTAGATCCCAATATTAACGGGGCTTACGCTACCGATCAAGCTGGTGTAGATCGAGTTTACGGTGTTACCAACTTTGATCCGGCTAGTGATATTTCTACCTTCACAAATGCTGCTGCCAATACAGAGCATCAAAAAGTAGTAGCCATTACTGATGGTATCCGCGATGTCATTGCCAGCAAAGATAATCTGATTGTGGGCAATGCGAGTGTTTTCCTCAATGGTACCCGCACCGATGTTCGCACTCAGGAAACTAATTTTGGGAATTTGACAGCAGATGCCAATTTGTGGCAAGCGCGTCAGATTGACCCGACGGTGGTGATTTCACTGAAGAATGGGGGAGGTATTCGAGACAACATTGGTGTAGTTGATGGATCTGGTGGTGCGATCGATCCATCTGGAGTCGCCAAATTACCAACCCAACCCAGTGCTTTAGCACCGAATAAGCAAACTGGAGACATTTCTCGCTTGGATGTGGAAAATGCTCTGCGGTTTAATAATGCTCTTAGCCTAATTACTGTCACCGCCCAGCAGCTAAAGTGGTTGTTGGAACATGGCGTAGCAGCAACAGCACCAGGACGCACACCTGGTCAATTTCCACAAGTAAGTGGAGTTAACTTCAGCTTTGACGCTACCAAAAGTGCGATCGCTTTTGATAATAACGGTAATATCACTCAACAAGGGGAGCGGATTCGCAATTTAACTGTCCTCAACGCTGATGGTTCTCCCCTCGACGTGGTAGTGCAAGATGGCAACTTAATTGGCGATACCAACCGCACCTTCCGCATCGTAACCCTGAACTTCCTAG
>JBGTMK010000585.1:0-3146 GCA_041743605.1 Nostoc sp. | reverse complement strand
AATTCAAAGCATTATTTAATATTGAACTAGTAGAATATGTTGACTCGAAGAGAGGATTTAACTTTTCTCTATTTATCCGCGACTTTTTGAGCGAAGCTAAATTGCCATATAGCAGTGCTGTTAAGCAAAAATATGGAGAGCAAGCGGCGAATTTGATTGGGGAATTAATTTGTATTTGAAAGCCAGATTTTTTCTCAATTAAACTAAAGCATAAATAAGGATTTTAATTGATTTTTAGTAGCTAAAGCATTGCAGAAATCTAAGTTGAGCCAGAATGCTAATCGCTCTCACTAATATTGTTGCATCGAATATTCACATCCTTAGTTCTTCCTTTGAACAAGATAGCCTTGGCGGTAATCACTCTTCTTTAATTTGGAAGCTTGACGTGCAGACCACTGACGCATAGGAGTAACTTTCTCTACATGAAGTAGCTTCTGGCGATAAGTATCATTGCCCGTTAGTTGGGCGATCGCACCAGCAATAAATCGAGCGCAGCGTTCTGGCTGAGACGAGACTTGTTCTTCTGCAAACCGGATGACTAGCCAGTTGGCATCGACAAAACACTTGTTTCGGTAATCATCCTCGCCGATACAGTGGGTAGGCTTAAGAGTTGCAAACGAAATTGGCTCATCAACCTCCAAATCTATGTGTAAGCCAGTATTTGGTTCAATAATAAGAAAATCAGCCGTAAATGGTAGTCGATGACCTGGTGGAAGCATCACCCGCTGAGGAGAAACAATTTCACCAAAATAGTGTTTGAGAACATTTTCAAACAGCCCCTCACTTGCCCCGATTGCTGCATCTCCCTGTCCAGAAGGAAAAACTAAAGGGGTAAACTGTTTTTTTTCTTTAACTAACTCTGGGATAACAACAATTGGATATTCTGGTGTCTTTGCCATACTCGCACTAACTCTTCATACTGCAATTATCTAAATTCACAACGCGATTACACAATCAACAAAATACTGAAAGTAAATCAACTTTTTTCTAATTTATGGACGCAAGAATTAGAAAATTATCAGTTCTCGTACAGCATCTCTTCTGGATAAGATTACTTCTGAGTACGCTACAAGCAACTGAGATGAAGTCTAGCTTTGACTATCTAGAAGACCTTCTTGCGGACAACTATCCAATCATCGCCTGCGAATCTCCCCTCCAAGAACGTCACCGCCTCCTCACCCGAATCACTACTTACTGTCAGCAAGCAGGCAAAAAAGCCTACATTTGGAATCTTAGCGAGGACAGTATTAAAGAACTAGTAGTCAGCGCTGAAGAAAATCTCGTTCTTCGAGAGTTTGACGACTATAAACCTTCGATAAAACAAAATAAAGAAGACTATTTTCAAGTACTCAATTTTTGGAAGTTTTATTCTGGTAGCGGAGTATTAATCGTTGAGAATATCTTCCCTTGGATAAAAGAAAATACACCTAAAGAAACCGATTTTATTATATCAGAATGGATTAAATCGTCGTTAATCAATCTCAAATTTCATACCAAAGATAGTGGTAAAACTACTATCTTACTAGGAGCTAACGCCGAGATAGCAAGCGAAATAGCGGCAGAAATTCCCCTATGGAGTCAAGAACTACCAGATGCACAAGAAATTATTGACAGTTTAATTAAAAGCAAAAAATTTTCTTTCACATATACGGATAAAGACTATTTAGAAATTGCTAACGCTAGTGCTGGTTTGTATATTTCTGATATTATGTATTGCCTAAACGATATTATTAAAAATCATGATTTAGGAAATTCCAGTGAGATAGCCAAGCTTCTGCTATCAAAAAAAATTCAACTGCTCAACCGCTTGTATGACATTGAATTCTTACCTCCGCCAAAAGTCCAGCTTGGTGGGTTGGAACTCATGCAGCAGTCATTCAAAAAGTTCAAGCGATTGCTTACCCCGCGTGCTAAACAATATAATCTGCGTGTACCCAAAGGGATTATGCTTGTGGGGCCACCGGGGACAGGAAAATCACACTCAGCAAAAGCCTGTTCCCAGAATATGGGTATTCCCCTTATCATGGTCGATTGGGGCAACTTTAGAAGTTTTGGCAACCAAGCAGAAATGAAACTTAAACGCTTGTTGCGACTGGCAGATAGGCTCAATCAAGTAATTTTGTACTTCGACGACTTCGATAAAGGCTTCGCCGGGGAGGATGACCTCGCCAAACGGCTTGCTGGCCAGCTGTTGACGTGGATGCAAGAGCGCACGTCAGATGTACTGGTCATCGCCTCAGTCAACCGCATGGAATGGCTGCCACCCGAACTCACCCGTGCCGGACGGTTTGACTATTTATTTAAGGTAGACCTGCCCAATAATGGGGAAAGATATAGTATCTTCAAACTGCACGCTGCCCGATTTGACGAACGTTTTCGCAATGGCGGCGACCCCTGGAGCGAGGAACAGTGGCGCAGAATTCTTAAAGCCACCAATCGGTGTGTAGGTGCAGAAATCCAGACAATTGTAGAACGCGCCGCTAGTACCATATTCTGCGAAACAGTAATAGAAGATACCTACGCATCAAGCAAACTCCCCGCACTCGAACTAACAATCGAAGCATTACTAGAAGAACGCCGCCAGATTAACCCGCTTGCCATCCGCGAAGCCGATAAAGTCGAGTCGATGCGTAACAAAGCTGACCAACAAGCTTTACCTAGTAGTCCCCTCGATGAAAGCAAGTTTGCTGTTGGTAACATCGAGATTTTTAGCTAATGAAAGGAGCCAGAATACAGAATTCAGGAGTCAGAAGAACTCCAGCCATAAAGGAAGGAGTTTCGCGCTGGTGGTTAAAAACTTTTTTGTTTTGCTTAACAACTCTGATGAGGCTTTAAACCAACAGTTAGGAGTCATTCGTACAAAGTTCTCACTCAAGCCTTACGCAAGCTTTCTCCTGAATTCTGACGCCAAGCCGTAGAGCGTCTCCGGCTCCGCTCCTGACTCCTGAGTTCTGAGTTATGACTACTTCTTTGTAAAGATCATAAATCAATTCAAAGTTTCATCATGTTTTAACGAAAGCAAATGTAGCCAAAACATTTCAACAGATCGTAATGCTTGCCATTTCTAACCACTCTACTACTTTATTTATCTAAGATTATGGAAGTTACAAGACAAACCGCTCAAACCAACATTCAAACTAAACAAG
>JBGTMK010000584.1:0-6942 GCA_041743605.1 Nostoc sp. | reverse complement strand
CACTGGCTACGCCAGGCGATACCATCTTGCTTTCGCCGGGATGTGCCTCGTTTGGCATGTTCCAGAACGAATTCCATCGGGGCGATGAATTTCGCCGGATTATCAATGGTGTAGAACGCTTTGGGCGACAGAGCCAAACTTGGTACAGGTTTCCCGAAGGATGGAAAGTAGTTTCAGCCCATGTTTCATTATTGCCAGTATAGTTAAAATTCAATGTATTGAAGGTTGGCAATCGCTGACAACAGAAACATTGGATGATTTGTATGGCTAAACCAGTAGGCGAAAAAGTTCCCAAACAGATGTAAGAGAAATTTGAGAAAATTACCCGCCTCACCAATGCTTTTTTCTCTCAACATCTCAAGGCCGAATATGCCGATATGATCTAAAAACTGCTGTAAGAATTTGTGAGAATATGAATCACAGTAGCGATACACACTTACATGAAAAGAGAATCTGAATAATGGCTAAAAAGCTGCTTTACGTGCTAATTTTTTTGGGAATGGGGGTTAACGGTTTTTTGTATTTAAGTTGGTTTTTATCACCTCCTAACCCTGATAACGTAGAGTACTGGTTTTGGATATATCTATTGGTATTTCCTTATCTTGGTTTGTTGGGAATGGCTGCTTTAATGCTAAGAAATTTATATAGTATTCCTTCGAGTATTGGCATTGCCTTGTTGCTATACGTTGGAATCCTAACAATTATGGCGAATTCATACCAGCTAGGTTTAAGCTGGATAATAAATTGGTTACCTAATTTCGGGTATGAGTTTTTCCATGTGATTCTATTTGTCCTGACACTGTTATGGCTGATTATCCTTGTGCAACGACGATATTAACTTTAAGTATCTTTCTCGCCGAGCTTTTTCTGTTAGTCACGATCAACACAAGCAATCCCCCACTGTGGGAACTTCATCAGCAACTTCTTGATCACTATCACCAGCGCCGGATCATCATTCCAACACTCCTGCAAGAAGTTAAACCCCGGATTCTGCCGCGAATTCATCGCCACTTTGAGTTTCTGCATACGCTCCGGCCGTATATTTGACAAAAGCAACAATCGCCTCATGCGACCATTTTTCAGGATTTGGCACAGTCTAGCCACCTTCATCACTCCTACAACAATTGCATAAAAAATATGCAGCCGCAGCTTTAATAATAGAAGTGATGGCAAGTCTATCTAGTAGAGAAGCGATCGCAGTTCCGTATGAGCGATCGCTATAATCAATCCCTAACCACAGGGATTGATTATTACAATTGTATTTGTCGCAGTGCTTTAGCGATTGCAGTGCTAGCCCCCTCATCCCATCACTTTTAAGACATAAAAAGTAGGTAATTGCTCTACTTAGCCATAAGTGAACAATCACCCAAGAATGAGTGTTTTTACGTTTTCACTCGTAAATGCAAACTACAACGAGTATATTATCAGTTTCACCTGGCATTTAATCACAATTTGCAAAGTCGGATCATCATTCCAGCATTCCTGCAAAAAATCAAACCCCGGATTCTGCCCCGAATTCGCCGCAACTTTCAGTTTCTACATACGCTCCGACCGTACATTTGCCCTTGCAACTATCGCCTCATGCGACCATTTCTCAGGATTTGGTACGGACGCTGCGGAACTTTCACCTTCACTTGAAATAACTCCCAGGTAAAAGCTGAATCAGCAGTTTCAGGAATCATTGACAAAAGGCTATATCGCCAATAATCCGCAGGTAACAGCGAAAGTGCTTGGTCTAAGAAAACCCCTCGTTTCGCACTTGTGGAAAACTTTCCACCATAATATGTCAGCCAATTAAATCCTTTAATCTCATTAGCCAGTTTCCAGTTTTCTCGCGTCCCCAGAATCATTGCTGGAAACATAATGGTATGGAATGGTAAGTTATCCTTAGCCATAAACTGAACGTACTTGGTATTTTCTGTATCAAGCCACCAAGTTTCCCAATCTTGGGAATTTTCTATCCCCCATTCTTTAGTTGCAGAAATATATCCAATCGGTGCATCAAACCAAACATAGAAAACTTTCCCTTCAAACCCTGGTCGAGGAACAGATACCCCCCAGCTTATGTCACGCGTAATGCATCTGTCCTCAAGCCCCTCATTTAACCACTTCATTGCAATTGATTTAGTTAAATTCGACCAGTTTGGATGTTGGTTAACCCATTCTCTTACTTCATTTGAAAGCTCTTTCAGCTTCAGAAATAGGTGTTTGGTTTTTCTGACTTCCAAATCTTTGCTCCCTGAAATTGTCGAACGTGGTTCTATTAAATCAGTTGGGTCTAGCAACGTTGTGCAATTTTCACACTGATCTCCCCTGGCTGATTCATATCCACAATGGGGGCAAGTTCCAACAATGTATCTATCCGGTAAAAAGCGTTCATCCTCAACAGAGTAAACGAGATTCATTTCCCGTTCTTCAATAAAACCGTTTTTGTCAAGTTGCTGATAAAAATACTGCGTTAGCTCGTGGTTATAAACTGATGAATTTCGACCAAAGTAGTCAAACGACAAACCAAGACTAATGTAGATTTCAGCTTGGAGTTCATGCAGCTTTTGGCAGAAAGTTTCTGCATCTAACCCTGCTTCTGTTGCTGCTATTTCTGTCGGTGTACCATGTTCGTCAGTAGCACAAATGAACAGAACTGTCTCCCCTTCCTGTCTCAAGAATCGGGCATACACATCTGCTGGAAGCATCGAACCTACTAGATTTCCTAAGTGTTTGATGCCATTAATATAGGGAAGTGCGCTGGTAATAAGGTACTTTACCCTATTATTACTCGTGTTTCCAAGCGGTGTTGATAAAGTGGAGAACTTACTATACCCCCGTGAGTACTTTCATTTGAGATTTACATCTTTCCCCATAATACACAATATTATTTGTAGTGTCACTCCTGTAGTGGATACCGCCTACTCATTTTGTGAAACTCGATAGCCTCTGCTTGCAGTGTATACACGGACTATTCAGACATGGCGATCAAAATTGGCTGGTTGCTGATGTGTTTTATGATAATGGGCAAGAATTCATCCAATTCATCAATAGCAAATAAATATTAGTAGAGACGGCGTGGCGCTTTTAATGGGAACGAGTGCTGCAATATGCAAGTAGTTAAAAGCGTAGGCGTAGCCCGTCGCAGACATCGCTATTCATTCCAATCAACCAACACTCCATCCAGAATCGCAATCCCCCACTGCGAAAACTTCACCAATAGTTTTTTAACGACAATCTGCAAAGCAGGATCATCATTCCAGCACTCTTGCAAAAAATCAAACCCCGGATTCTCCCCCGAATTTGCCGCAACCTTGAGTTTCTGCATACGTTGTGGTCGCACATTTGACCGCGCAACAATCGCCTCATGCGACCATTTTTCAGGATTTGACATGGGCGCGGCAGAACCTTCACCCTCATGATCTGCTTTCACTTCTACACCCGAAACTGAATTTTCAATCAACAACGAAGTAGAGGGGCGACTCGGTTCTATTTTCTGATCTGCGATCGCTGAAGTTGAAGATTTTTCAATTTGGACAGGCAACGCGGCGGAACCAGTACCTTCATGAACTGCTTTGATTTCTACACCCAAAACTGAATTTTCAGCCAACAACGAAGTGGAATTACTTTGTTCTACTTGCCCCTGAGTTTGATTAGCGACCGATGAAATTGAAGAAAATTCATTTTGAGCAACGGGCGCGGCGGAACAAATACCTTCATGAGAGACTACCACCTCAACGCCACAGTCCTGCTTTTCAGCCAATAACGGAGCAGGTTGACTCGGTGCAGCATCCATAAGCGCCAGCGATGTACAGTCCGTTACCGCAGGTAACTCTTCCTCCTTCTCTGACACGCTTTGAACAGACTGAGGCGACGCGCCCCTCAAGGGCGCGTGAGCCGTCTCCTCCTTACGCGAAAGCTGTGTAAGCGTGTCAGAGACACAGCTAACGAACTCTTTTGAAGAGTTCGTTAGCTGTTCTTGAGTAGTTCGTGAGGTTTCCTGTAATCTTTGCTCTGACGGACTTTGACCTAAAATAGATGCTTGATTTAAAGCACGTATTTCTTCAGAGCCAGCATCTTTATCTGAAATCTCAGAATTTGGTTCTTGTTTTTCAGCATTGGCTTTCTCCCAAAACTCCTTCATCCGGCTGCCATGCAAATTCTTCACCATCCAGCTAGCCGTTTCCCTGCCATCTTGAATCGACTTGTCGGGCTTGAAAATGAACAACCCGCTTTCAGTGAGAATTTTCTTCGCAGAGATAAAATTACTGTACCCCAAAGCACTTGTTAGAGCCATCCAGCCTCCGCTTTTCCACATCTCTTGAAAAGTCTAGATATGAATCCTGCTTAAATTGCTTAAGCATTATTTACAGTAATTTTGGGAATTTTTGGCAAAATTCAGGAATATAGGAAGCTGATACTGTATCAATCTTTAGTTTTGTTGACTTCCCAAAATTATAAAATTGTGAAAAAAATACTGATATTATCAGCCAATCCTAAAAACAGTAGTAGATTGCGCTTGGATGAAGAAGTACGTGAAATCCAAGGAGCAATAAAACGAGCTAAAAATCGAGAACAGTTTGAAATTGTCACTGAATGGGCAGTGAGAGTTGATGACTTACGTCGTGCATTATTAGAGCATCAGCCGGGGATAGTGCATTGCTCTGGTCATGGCTTAGGATGTGATGGCTTAGTTCTTGAGAATCTAGCAGGGGAAGCAAAACTTGTAAGTACAGAGTCTCTAGCTAAGTTATTTAATTTATTTCAAGCGAAAATTGAATGTGTTTTACTTAATGCTTGTTACTCCGAAGCTCAAGCAGAAGCAATTTATCAACACATTAATTGTGTAATTGGGATGAATCAGGCGGTTGGAGATAAAGCTGCGATCGCATTTGCTGTGGGCTTCTATGATGCCTTGGGTGCAGGCTATTCTTATAAATACTGTTATGATATCGGCTGTGCTTCTGTTGACTTAGAAGGTATTCCCGAATCAGCCACTCCAGTATTGAAATTTAGACCACAACCTTCTCAAGAAGAACATAAAACAGAGAATCATACTAATCAAGAATCGATAACTCAACCAAATAATTCAATTAGCCAAACATTTGGTAACGACAGCATTGGCTTTGGGTCGATAGGTTCAGCCGGAAATATTAATATTCAACGATAGGAGGCTACGATGAGTGGGACAATTTCTCAGTCTGCTGGTGATAACGCCATTTTATTTGGCAGTATTGGTCAAGTTGGAACTATTAATATTCTCAAACTTGACTCAGCAATAGGAGCGAAAGTTACTCTCGTCCCGCCGGAAAATCAGCAATTTCCCCAACTTCGCCGCCTTCCAATCATTTTAAATCCTCGTCCTTTTCCCTTGTTACTAGGTCGTCGGGAAGAAGTAAAAATCGCTTTAGATGCTCTACCTTATGACCAACCAGTAGAGTTTTTTGGTTTAGCTGGTGTAGGTAAGACAGTTCTTTTGCGCTACCTAGCCCATCATCCCTCAATTACTCCAGCTTTTCCTGATGGGATTATTTACCATTGCTGCAATCAATATGAGTCAGTTTCTGATTTATTGCAAGTTTTATTTAATGCTTTTTACGAAAGCAGCCTTCCATTCAAGCCATCAGATATTGAAATTCGTCAACTTTTAGCAAATAAAAAGGCTCTAATTATTTTAAATGGGGGAAACCTAGTTAGGGCAGAAGTACAAAGTCTAATTATTGATTTGCCTAGTTTTACCTTTCTATTTGCGGCTGGGGAACGTCAACTTTGGGGAGAAGGACAACCAGTAAAATTAGGTGGACTACCCTTAAATGATGCCTTAGCTTTAGTAGCCAGAGAAGTAGGTCATCCTCTGAGCCAAGAAGAACGCGCAAATGCAGAAAGTCTTTGTATAGCTTTAGATGGTCATCCACTGAAGATTCTCCAAGCTGTAGCGTTAGTGAGTCAGGAGGATTTATCTTTAGCGGCGATCGCGCAACGGTTTCAAACTGCTACTAATAGTAGTTGGGTAGAAAAACTCTTCTCATCCTTAAATAAACCTCAGCGTCTAATTCTGGCATTATTAGCAGCTTTCGGTGCAAACATCGCTTTAGCATCACAGCAAATTGAAGATTTATCCGAATTGCCCCAAGTGCAGACTTTACTAGCATCATTACTCAAACGTAACCTAATTGAGGTAGAAGGCGATCGCTATAGTCTGGCTAGTTCTTTAATTGAGGAATTACAAGAAGAATCAGACCTCACCCATTGGATGGAACGTAGTGTCAATTATTTTACAAATTGGCTGCAACAAAACGGTATTACAGAAAGCCTAATGCAAGAATCTCAGACCATTCTCAGAGTTGTAGAATGGGCGGTTGGAGTTGGTCGTTGGTCTGATGTACTGACTTTGGGCAAAGCTATTGAAGGATATTTGGCCTCAAGTTGTCAGTGGGGTACATGGAACAGGTTATTACATTGGCTGTTGGAAGCAGCGCGTGTCACTGGAAATCAAGTTATCGAAGCATATACTTTACACCAGTTAGGTACTCGCGCTCTTTGCTTAAATGAAGTTATACTGGCTCAAGATTATTTATCTCAAGCTTTACACATTAGAGAATTATTAAACGACCAAGAGGGAATAGAAGTTACCCGACATAATCTCCAATTTCTTACCAACTCGCCTTTACCAAAACAGTTACAACCTCACCCCGAACCTGCTCCTCCATTGCCGCCAGATTTTTCACAATTGGTTAAATTGGGTACTCTTGTTTTGTTCTTAATTTTGGGAGGAATGTTCTGGTATTGGATTGCATCAAAAGAAAGACCAGTCCTAGTAACAAAGCCGCTCGAGCGATCAATAACACCAACACCGACACCAACGCTGACACCAACACCAACGCCGACACCGACACCGACACCGACACCGACACCGACACCGACACCGACACCGACACCGACACCGACACCGACACC
>JBGTMK010000583.1:0-10826 GCA_041743605.1 Nostoc sp. | reverse complement strand
TGACCAATGACAAATGACCAATGACAAATGACCAATGACAAATGACCAATGACAAATGACAAATGACAAATGACAAATTAAGTAATATTCATAGCTTGCAATACAGGGAAAGTGCTTTTTAGAGGATAGTAAACAACGCTCAGAGTGTCGGGGATTAGTTGTAAGTACTGTGGTGAAGTGTCCAAGACGTGAGTCAGCATATTTTCGATGATGGAGGGACAAGCAACTACTAATCCGGTTGTGGGACGGCTTAAATCTATTTCATTTGATGGCACTACAGCGCGTTTAGATAACAGGTTTTGCTGCCAGATGGCGGGAAAATCTTGGCGCAGTACTTGAAGTTGCACGGTTTTTGGATGATATTTAAGCAGTTGTTCGGCGTTTTGTTGAGAATTATCCAAATCACTGCTGAGACTGAAATCTATTGGTACTGTCTGAAGGCGTTCAGCTAGTTGATTAATTAAATGTGGCGCTGTACCTGTGGCTGGTACTAGAAGTAGACGCAGACCTTGTTTGCCGTTTTTCAGCTTGGGGATGACTTCACTTAAATGGGTGGTAATATTCATTGCCTCCAGTTGCCCTTGCTGTTCACCGGGTGTAGGAAAATTCAGGATGCTAATACCGCAGTTTGATTGCTGGAGGACATTGTATTGCTCAGATTTCATCGCGATCGCACTACTAATTAATGCCCGAATTGTGCCACTGTGGCTGACAATTAGAATAGTCTTACCAACATGGCGCGGTAAAATTTCCTGCCAGAATTGATGAGCGCGATCGTACAAATCTAGTACCGGAAAGCATTGCCGCACAGATGTTGCAACTGCTGCACCACCTCTTCTTAACTCCCTTTCTGGCTGCGATTCTGCCATCTGAAACTCATGGGGTCGCTCGTTCCAGCAGCGATAATCTGCCGCAAAGTGTTCTTGTACGTATTTGTATGTCAGCCCTTGCCATTTGGGGATATCAATTTCTTTGAGATTGGAAGATGTGAAGATTCTCTTTTTCTCTTCTACTTCCATCCCTTCAAGAATCTCAACTGTAGTTTCCTGAACTCGCTGGAGAGGACTTGTATAAATTGCATCTAATTCCGTTCCTCTCAGAGCAACACCAGTTTGGTAAGCATCGGTGCGCCCTTTCTCAGTCAATACCGAATCATCACAACTTCCTTGATAACGCTTTTGGGCATTGTAAGTACTCTGACCGTGACGCACTAAAATTACGCGGGTTGAGTCAATTTTGGATTTTGGATTTTGGATTTTGGATTGGGGATTTTCCTTGTCTCCCAGTCCCCGATCATTTTTCAACTGCATACACATCATCCTCCTGGGAATTTATCGCAGATTTCAATGCATACATTGCGCCGTAATGTCCACCTAAGCGCAACAATTCTTTGTGTGTACCTTGCTCTAAAATCTGTCCGTCTTCGATGTAGAGAATTAAATCGGCTTGTTCAACGGCTCTAAGATTATGAGAGACTACGAAGGTAGTGCATTTCTGAGTCAAGCGATCGAGTGCTTCATTGACAGCGTGTTCATTTTCGTTGTCTAAGCCAGTGGTCGGCTCATCCAAAATTACGATCGCAGCTTGACGAATGGCAGCACGAGCAATAGAAATTCTCTGCCGTTGTCCTCCCGAAAGTGTCGCCCCTCTTTCACCCAAAATAGTCTCGTAGCCTTCGGGTAGCGCCATAATAAAATCGTGGGCATTTGCCAGACGCGCAGCTTGTTCAATTGCTTGGTCTGAAGCCCCTAAAAAACCATAGGCGATATTATCTTTGACACTTGCAGCAAATAAAACGCTCTCTTGTAACACCACGCTAATTTGTTGGCGGATAGATTGCACCTTGTATTGGCGCAGGTCGTGACCATCAACTAATATTCGTCCTTCTAATGGGTCATAAAGTCGCAACAGCAAACTTACTAAGGTGGATTTTCCGCCACCGGATGGCCCCACTAAGGCGACGTGTTGACCAGGTTGCACTTCAAAGTTGATGTTGTGTAAAATTCTCTTGGTTGGTTCATAGGCAAAAGTGACATTTTCAAACCGCACACCTCCCAACAAAGGCGGTGCATCCATTGCTCCCCGCGAATCGCGGATTTCGGGTACTGTATCCAGCACATCTAAGATGCGCTCGCCGGAAGCGGTAGCTTTAGCGATTTGCCCGGTGTATTTGGCAAGTTGTCGCATCGGCTTAAAAGCAATCCTGAGATAGTTGACAAATACGAGCAAATCCCCAGGTGTGATTGCCTTTGCCAATACTAGCTGCACACCCCGCCATAAAACTAAAGCTGTGGCAATCCCTACCAGCAGTTCTACCATCCGTTCTAAACCGGCTGCCAGTTTTTGCGCCTTGGCACTCTCTTTTAAACTTTGGCGATTATGACCGGAAAAGGTAGTTTCCAGCATATTTTGCAGAGAAAGAGCTTGCACAACCTTGATTGCCCCGATGGATTCCGCCGCCGTTGCCGCCATTGCCCCTTCGCGTTGACGTTGCGATCGCACTACTTGTCGAATGCGTTTTGTCAAGTGCGTGGTGAAGAAAATAAATAAGGGAAACACGGCGACGGCAATCAGCGCTAGTTCCCAATGCAGCCAGAACATGACACAAATCATCCCCACTAAGGTGAGGGAATGAGCAATTAGGGGTAATACTGCCATCACCGTCACCTCCCGCAGTCGTTCAATATCGGAGGTAACGCGAGTAATTAAATCGCCGGTTTTGGCTTTGTGGTGAAATGATAAAGATAGATTTTGGAGATGACTGTAAAGTTCAGAACGAATCTCAGTCAACACATTACTAGCTGCCAGCGCCATGCCCACCACACTGAAGTAAGCAGCAGTAGCGCGAAGTAAAGCGATCGCAACTAACCCTAACGTCAAGCCTGTTAATAGGGCAAACGAGCTAAGTCCTGAAAGTAGAGGAATACCCAAAGACTGAGGCCCAAAGCCAGCTACAAGGATGTAGTCAAAAATAAACTTTAGCGGCCAGGGTTCCAGCAGGTGCAAGAAAATCTCAGCCATCAGTGCCACAAAAGACACGATTAGCAGCGCCTTTTGTTTGCTCAACTGGGGCGAAAACCGCTGCAAAATCCGTACAATTCCTGGTAAAGCAGCCCTCAGACTTTTAGGATCTCGATGCGCCATATCATACCAACCAATTCTCCAAAACCTTACGAATTACGAATTATGAGTATAGCGATCGCTAATGTAGTGATTTAATTTTCTTTCAAGAGCGATCGCTCTTTTCTCCAGCCACAGAGGATTTTGCCCAAAGGTGAGACGACTTAACAACGGCTTCAAAAATCCCTGATGGCGACGATGCCCCATCCGCTTATAGCGCTTCTTAAAATACTTGTCATTCATTGTCAAATTCCACTTTGCACAAAAGTGTTCTAAACTGGCAATTTCCCAAGCATTACTCCAGCGCAACATAAAGAATGCTAGTTCTGACAATTCAAACTTTAGCCCTGGTACATAAGTAACTACCGAAGCCGGTTCACAGTAAAATGTACCTCCTGCCTCAGCTACTTTTAGACAAAAATCGATGTGTTCTCGCGTACTCAGGAATCCCTCATCTAACAACCCGATTCGCCCAAAAATCTCGGTGCGAACTAACATACAGTGAAACTCGGCAAACTCGCATTGTGTACGATGAAGTTGATCCTGCACCTCAGCAACTTTCCGATTTACAAAGTAATGTTTTTCATGCACCCGTCGCTTGACTCCAGTCTCCTGTATCTCCAGAACAATATGAGCTTCACCACCCGCCAAATGTACTGTTTCCCCTAAAGGCTGACCAATGCAAGTTAGCGGACAGACTACAGTTGCGTTTGTTTCTTTGGCGCATTCGAGTAAGGAGTTAAGCCAACCAGGACTGACAATTACATCGTTGTCAACAAATACTAAATACTCGCTATTAACTTGTTGTAAACCCAAGTTGCGGGCTTGGTTGGGTGAAAGGTAGTGTTCTGTGCGGATTAATTGGAATCCTTTTTCTAGTGCTTGTTCTTGGAGGTAGCGCTGGATATGCCGAGGTGAACCGCCATCTATATAAATTAGAGAAAAAGGTAGTTGAGTGTGTTCGTAAATGCTTTCTAGTGATTCGCGGGTGTAGCTGAATCGCTCACGCTGGGAAACAATTATAGTGATTTGTGGTTTATTCATGGTTAATAATCTAGAGTTTCTGCGTACTGTGCGTCGTGTGCAAATTTCTCTCAAACCTAACCCCCAACCCCTTCCCTGCGTTAATGCTGTAATTTTTATAAATGGATGCAACAAAGGCCATTGGTGTCAACTTAAGCTAGAAATGGCTTCTCGCTTGGCTTGAGTACCCGTCGGAAACTGAAGTTCCCGCCTAATAACTAAAGTCTACTGAAGTAGACTCAAGATTTTTGGGGATATTTAGTCATCTTTAGATGACTTCGGCTATGAGCCAGGAATTTCAATTCCTGGTGGACGTGCAGTTTCACGTTAAGTTGACACCAATGAACAAAGGTGCAAGTCAATGCAACAAAGGCGCGGGTTGATGCAACAAAGGTGTAGGTCGATGCAATAAAGGTGCGGGTCAATGCAACAAAGGCACAAGTCAACACAATAAAGATGCAAGTTGATGCAATAAAGGCGCAAGTCGATGCAACAAAGGTGCAGGTCATTGTTAGAAAGAGACTACACGAAAGATATTTCGCCTAACAAAGCTGCATCAGATATCCCTAAGACTCGTTGGTAAACATTCATCCAGTTTTGATATTCTACTGATGGTGCAAGCTGTTGAGTTACTTTTGTATTGGCTTTTGCACCCAACTTTTGCCGTAGTTCTGGTTGAGTTGCCAGATATCGGATTGCAGCAATTAATTCCTCTGTACTGCCGGGGTTGATAAGCAAACCGTCTACACCATCTTCTATGATTTCTGCGATCGCATCTACACGAGTACCAATTATTGCTCGACTCGCTAGCATCGCTTCCAACAGGGCATTGGGACAACCCTCATTCAGCGAGGGAATCGCAAAAATATCTAAATGTGGTAAATAAGCCAAAGCCTCTTGGCGACTGGTAATTCCAGTGATGCGGAGGCGATGACCAATTTCACTTTGCTGGATTTGTTGCTGCCAATATTCTTGTTCTTTATCAACAAAATCACCTATTAATAACAGTGTTAAATCTAACTCTTTACCCAACTCGGCACAGGCATCAAGGAGAAATTCAATCCCCTTCTTATCTCGGAATCTCCCCGATGAACCGATAACAATACCTGGTAATTCCTTAACTAAAGATGGAGTGGGAAATTCCTCAAAGTTGATGGGTGCGATGGAATTCCAGAAAGCTGATGATTTTAGCTTTACACTGGGAGTAATAACACTAGCTCTTTTGAACAAGTCGCGGCTGACAAATGTTACCCAATCAGAATTCTCTAAAATCCATGCTATCTGAGCATGATTCTTCGGATTAAAAATATGTTTGTGCAAGTCGCTACCGCGAACACTATTGATTACCGGAACATCATTTTCTCTGCCTAAAAGCGTCGTTACATAACCCGCTTCATTTAGAAAGAAGGCGTGAAACAAGTCAAAGTTATGCTTTTGATGCAGACATTTGAGTTGAAAGTAAACATCGCTAAAAAAATCTTGGATTTCTGTTGTTTGAGTACGAACGGCTGACTTAATGCGATGTACAAACACACCATCTTGAAGCGTTGATGTGCAACTTGCCCGTCTGCGACTTCCATCAGAAACTAGCCGTTGTTTAGAGCGAAAAACTGCAATATGAACTTCATAACCGCTATCACTTAGCATCTTGGCAATCCGATGCACTGATTCACCAACTCCGCCAATATCGGGTGGATATTCGAGTGTAGTAATACAAATTTTTGTTTTATCCATGATTTGATTTTTCTGTGAATTTATTACGCAACTTTTTGCTTGACTGCTAAAGCTTTTAAAATAGTTGCAGTTTTTTCAACCCCACTAGAATCAAAGCTAATTTTATTAGGTTGCTCTTTCAGGTAATGAATAATATTAATAGCTAAGTAATCTGGTTTCAAATCATTAGGATTGATAAATTTGATGATTCCTAAATTGCTTAACTTTTCGGCTCTAATAGTTTGTTCTCGATCCTGGTTGCCTGTAAAGGGAAGAATCATAGCTCGTACACCTGTAGTTAGAACATTCATTGTGGTATTATAGCCAGACATATTTATCGAAAGGTCTGCTTTTTTCATGTAATTTAGCAAATAAGGAGTATAGCGTCGAATGTGGATATTCTTGCTAAATTTTGCCATTCCTTGCAGTTCCTTAAATTTGGAATCTGGGATGAATGGGCCAGTAAAAACCTGAATATTGTGCGGCAATGATTTCTCTAAGAAAGGGGCTGTATTCATTACACATTCAAGCAATTCATGACCAAATCTCCCACCGCCTACGCTGACTAAAATCAGGGGTTTATCTGATTTAATAATTTCTCGATCTTCATCAGTCAGTACAGGATTTGTTGGTGGTTCTTGCACAACATATCCTGTGTAATATACTTGACATTTGAGGTCATCAACTCTAGAAAATGTTTCTTCTAGTGGAACTAATTCTGGGTCGCCGTGAACCAGCAACATATCAAAATATTTGTTGATTAAGTTACAGACTTTTTCTTCGTGTTTTGCCTGTTTCTCTGGTTTAGCAACTACAATATCTCGCAAACTAGAAACGACTTTAGTTGAGCTTCCATTTGATTTTGCTCTTTCTAATAAGGGAATTAATTCAAAAGAGAAGCGTCTTCTCCCAAAAGGGAATAACTCAACTATTAAAATATCAGGCTGGAATTGGTCAAATATTTCCAAAAGTCGATTTTTTCTGATTTCCTTGACTTCGCTGAGACTAAAAGCATCATCTACTACTTGCAGTTCTGTAAATTCTGCATCAGTTTTAATTGCAGGTAGGTTGATGACTTCGACACCAGCAGGAATTTCAAATCCTTGAATTATTTCACCGCCATTAATAAAACAAATTTGGAAGTCTTGTGTTAAACCACGGACAATTTCTCGGCTGCGAACTAGATGCCCCATACCTAAAATATGTTGACAGTAGAACATAATACGTTTCATGATACTTTTGCCTCTTTAAACAATTTTAGATTTTAGATTTTGGATTTTGGATTGTCAAATATTTAATGGTAATTCCTTTGAGTACTCCATTTGTCGCAATCATTGTTATGAGTTTGCATAAAACAAACCAGACCAAAGTTATAAAGTAAAAGAAAAAATGATTCAGGACTTTTTTAATTTTTAGTTAACCAATTTTGGCAATCATCGCTAATTCCGGTAATTGTTCTGGGCATTTGTAACAAAATGGAATCACGCTCTTTTTTTTTGCAAGTAAGGTAGAAATGTATTGGCTAATTTTGGGCAATCCATCCAGATTAATTGTCGGAAAAGAAATCTGCGGAGTTTGGAGTTGTTGTAACAGCGATCGCAGTAATATATCTGGAGTCAGATCATTTGGATGAATCGCTGCCAAAATCCCCAACTTTGACAAGTGTTCTGCACGGATGCACTGTTCTCGTGATGGCTTAATTCTGGGTACTACTACAGCTGGCTTACCTGCTGAGAGAATTTCGCAAGTTGTGTTGTAGCCTCCCATTGCTACCACTGCATCTGCGGCGGCGATGTAACTCATCAAATCATCGGTAAATTCGCCTATCAGCACTTGGGGATATGCCGCTGCTTTTTGTTGCAGTGCGGCTTGGTGTTCTAAAGGCATTTCTGGGCCACATATAATTAAACTTCGGAATTTATAGGAATCTGGCAACAATACCAAACTCGATAAATATGTGTCAATTAACCTATAACCATCTTCGCCACCACCCGGCGTAACTAAAATAAGTTGTTCTTCTGGACTTAATCGCAACTCGCTGCGGATGAGATTTGGACTTTTACGCCCCAGTTCTGTGCGGATGTAACCACAAAACTGTACCTTCTCGGCAACCATTGGCGGTAGTTGATATTCTTGGCAGATGTCGAAAATTTCGGGAGTGCCAACGACAAGCACGCGATCGTAAAATCTATGTATTGCTTCATTGTTACCGTGCTTTTGCCACTCTGGAATCGTCACATCTGGATGATCCAAAATGTCACGCAGCAGGAGAATTAGGGAAGTTTCTGTCAACTTTGTTTTGAGATATTCGATAGCCGCTTTTAATTCATTACGGATACCATAAGGCTTTTTGTCTACTAGAAATATATCAGGTTTAAAATTAGCGATCGCAGATAAAATCAACTCTGAGCGGAATTTCACTGTTTCATCAATTTCTGTCCCCAGATACTTGACAGACATTTCACCAGATTTGCCCCGATTTAAGCAGGGTAGTTTAATATAATCGAGTCTTTTCGGGAGACGAAAGCTGTGCAGCATCGGCGAACCAGAAATCACCAGAATAGAAAGTTCTGGAATCGAATCAAGTAAGTGGGTGCAGATTGCCAACATTCTGCGAATATTACCAAGACCGAAGCCATCGTGGGAATATACCATCAGTCTCATGGTTAAATGTCCCTAAGTTATTCAGTGAATGGATGCCGTACTAATTAAGTAGCTTCTCAAGCTTACATGAGTCTTTTATGAAACTTCTATGAGAAAATTCTCATGATTTTTTCTTTTCCTAAGCGTGTTTAGGTAAGTAATGGCACAGAATTATTTACACATGAGTTTCTAGTCTGAATAAGGGTTTCATGTCTTAATTTTGTGTAATTAATTTTGTTTAACTACTTATTACCGCCTGAATACTGAGGATGTCAAATTGGCAACAGCAAAAACAAACACTAAAAGCTGAGATTCTTCAAGAAAAGCTTGACTTGCCTTATTTCGCCTTGTAGTATATCTTCTAGTTTATTAACTAAATCCTTTAATATCATGTCCGACTAAATACTTGTCATTACGTTCGCTCTTAGCGTTCCCGCAGGGGTACGCAGCGATAGCGGAGTGAAGTAATCGCAATGATTCTGTGATTGCTTCACTCCGCTATCGCTGCGCGAACGTTTCACTCCATTCCACTCGCAATGACATATCATAAGTGATTAAGCGGACATGATATAAGCCGCGATCGCAGATATTTTGACTAACTAATTTGTAACCGTTGCTTTTGCTCTTTCGACTGTACTTTTGCTATGTCCATGACTGATATCTGCTGCTTTTATATCCGACGAACTCCATAAATCGTACGCTGCTGTTGTTGCTGCTAGAGTCCCATATGCTTGCGGTACACTACTTGTTGGTTGTGCTGGCAAGTCTTCTATAAAACATCCTCTAGAGGCTAATGACCAATGACAAATGACAAATGACCAATGACCATTAACTTATACCAAATCCTTTAGAATTTGGGCGCTTTTTCGAGCTATCAGAACTTTTGCCAGCGAACATCCATTGCAAATGCTGCGGTAACAGTTTTGCTAAATCATAACGCTTCAGAATTGTCTCTCGCGCATTCGCACGAATTACCTTCATCTCTTCAGGGTGATTCAGTGCCTCTTCAACCCGATTAGCAATATTCTGGGGAGAAAAGAAATCTACCAATAGTCCATTCACCCCATTCTGTACAACTTCTAATACTGGCGGAGTCTTAGAAGCTACTAATAAACATCCTGCTGCCATTACTTCTAGCATTGACCAAGATAAAACAAAAGGACGAGTTAAATAAATATGAGCAGAAGAAGCTTGTAAAACTTGAAGGTACTCATTATAAGGAAGCCTATCTGTAAAGTGCAGCCTCGATAAATCCAAAGATAATTTTTCCAACATTAATTGTTTATAAGTCTGACCATCAGGGAGATTTTTCCCATAAGCAACCCGATCTTCTCCTACAACTACCACGTGGCACTTAGGCCGTCGCTGCTGAAGTAACGCCACCGTTTCCATAAACTGGGGAAAACCTCTATAAGGTTCCATCCCACGTCCCACATAAGTTACCAACTCTTCCACATGGGAAAGATCAAGGTTTATTCTTGGTAAAACTAACTTTGCGCCTGGTTTGGGAACAAAATATTGGGTATCAACACCATCATGGATTACAGTGAGTTTGCTATGATATTCTTTGGGAAACTGCTGACGCTGCCAATTGGTCGGAGAAAGACCGCGATCGCAGCTATATAAATCAGTCAAAATTGCCGCATTTTTTACGCGGATTCGGCATTCATCATCAGCATTCAGCGGTTCATTAGGATCAAAATCTGCATCTGAACCGTGAGCATTGTAAAACCACTCAAAATAACACAGCAATTCTGCTCTAGGGAAAACATCTTTCATAAACAAAGTCGGCCCCCAACCAGAATGACCATAAATTATATCTGGAACAAAACCCTCAGATCTTAACTTTTCTCCTACACGATAGAGAGCCTGAGCAGTCAGAACAGCATTTTCCAGATTGCGAACGTAGTGGTGGGTTTGGGGAGCGGCTTCACGAGAAGGAGTGTAAATAACTTTAGTAACGCCAGGTATTTCTCCTTCACGACGATTTGTCCCAAAGACCACTTGGCAATTAGGATTTTGACCTAAAACTGTCGCCAGATTACGAAATTGTGAGGGAAAGTTAGGATGTAAAAATAAAATTTTCATCAGAATAATCTTGATTAACTAGGACTTACGCACTGTACAAAAGAATCATGTTGTGTATCAACGCAAATACCCCGTCTCAGGTTTTTATTAATCATTTTTTGATAGGAAATAGACCCGTGCTGTAGGGGCACAGCAATGCTCATTGGTGTCAACTTAACGCAAAAACTATGTCCCGCAAGGAACTAAAGTTCCAAGAATCATAGCGAAAGTCATCTTCAGATGACTAGATATCCCCAAAA
>JBGTMK010000582.1:0-11741 GCA_041743605.1 Nostoc sp. | reverse complement strand
ACTAAGCATCCCACCTATTCTGCCGAAGAAGCTACTTATGTAGGCACTACGGAGAAAATTAACAGAAACATCAGTGAAATCCTGATTGATACACTCAAGGCTGAAAACTTCACCGATCCCAGTCGGATCTTCATCCAATCCTTTGAAGTTGGTAATCTCAAGGATCTCCACGATCGCATTATGCCAGAGGCAGGTGTAGATATTCCCCTGGTTCAACTTCTAAATGCAGCTGGAATTGAGCTAAACGGTGAGATCATAGAGAACCAGCCTTATGATTTTGAAGTCAGTGGCGACCTTCGGACGTATGGTGATTTACGGACTCCAGAAGGTTTGGCTGAAATCGCTACCTATGCTGATGGTATTGGCCCTTGGAAGCGGTTAATTGTCAGTGTCAGAGGTACTGATGCTAATAACGATGGTTTGGCAGATGATGTCAATGGAGATGGTGCAGTAAATGATGCTGACAGAACGCTGTTAGCTCCCACTACTTTAGTTCAAGATGCTCACAATGCAGGTCTACAGGTTCATCCTTACACCTTCCGCGATGAAGACCTGTATTTAGCAGCAGATTACCAAGGTAATCCAGAACTAGAATTTCAGCAGTTCTATCAATTAGGGGTAGATGCACTGTTCACGGACTTCCCAGATACAGGGGATAAAGTTCGAGATTTCTTGAGTGATCCTCAGAATAACTTAGTGCGATCGCCACAAAACCCCGATGTTCTCTCAGGAGACGCTTTTGCTAATTTGGGTGGCTCTAAAGGTTTTGAAGGCGCAGCAATCAACGCCAGCAAAACCAAACTCTATATGCAGCTAGAGGGTACGGTTCAAGGCGATGCTCCCGGTGCTTTGCGGATTTATGAATTTGATATCGCTAGCCGCGAGTATACCGATAATACACTTTACTACAAACTAGAAAATACCGCCTATGCGATCGGGGATTTAGCAGTCATCAATGACAATGAGTACTTAGTCATTGAGCGAGATGGTGGTCAAGGAGCTTCTGCTCAATTCAAGAAGATTTTCAAAATAGACCTGTCTAAGACAGATTCTAATGGCTATGTAGTCAAAGAAGAAGTTGCAGACTTGTTGAACATCCAAGACCCCAACGACCTCAATGGCGATGGCAAAACCACCTTTGACTTCCCATTTGTAACCATTGAAAATGTTTTGGTTGTTGACAAAAACACCATTTTGGTAGCTAATGACAACAACTATCCTTTCTCAACAGGTCGTCCTGGAGATGATCCTCAGAATCCAGTCATAGACAACAATGAAATTATTCTCTTAAAGCTGGAAAATCCTCTCAACCTTGCTCCTGGTATAGGTCAACCCCAAGCTGAAGAAATTAAGTTTGGCTCCACTACCAGCGATGATATTACAGCCGCGCCAAATCAAATCTTATTTACAGGCGACGGAGCAGATTTTGTCGAAGCTACTCAAGGTAACACCATCCAAACCGGGAACGGGGATGACACGGTGCTTGTGGGTAGTGACTCTTCAGTGTCCACAGGAGACGGTGACGATCAAATATTCATTGGCCAAAACGGCCCGGCTCAAAATACCAGTGCCAATGGTGGTAATGGTGATGATCTTGTTGTCGTAATTGAAGCCAGTGGTAGTAATAATCTATTTGGGGCAGCCGGTGCTGATACCCTGACAGTAATTGAAGGTTCTCGTCAATTATCCTTCGGTGGCTCAGGTAACGACACTCTCACCAGTAACGGCAGTAATAACCGTCTTTACGGTGGTTCTGGAGATGACAAACTCTTCTCTAATGTCAATGACTCTCTATTTGGTGGTGATGGTGATGACATTCTGTTTGCTGGTCAAAAGGGTAGTAATAGCCTGAGTGGTGGTGCTGGTGCTGATCAGTTCTGGATTGCTAACGCCAGTCTGCCAACTAGCAAGAACATCGTAACTGATTTTGCGATCGGCATTGATAAAATCGGTCTGGGTGGAATTGGCGTCACTCAGTTTAGTGCTTTAACGCTATTGCAACAAGGTAGTGATACTCTAGTGAAAATAGGAAATACAGAGTTGGTTTCATTGTTAGGAATTACATCAACTAGCCTCACAGCAAATAATTTTGTTTTCTCTGCTAGTGTAGTTGCTTAGTCTGTTTGCTTAGGACAGTGTGACGCAAATAACATCTAGTTGAAACAAGGGTTTTAAATTGCGTAGACTACAGCAAATACTAATGCGTCGTTAAAATTTTGAATAGTTATATAGCAGTCCTGAATCATTCGTGAAAAATTAGATCCCCGACTTCTCAAAGAAGTCAGGGATCTGGACAACGCAAATTTTCACAACTCATTTAGGATTGCTATAGTTTTCCAACTTCATCTCGCTTGCGGGATGGGGTTGTTTTATTTGCGGGTAATAATATAGGACTAGTACAGCACGGCGGAAATAAACCACCCATTCCCAATCAACAAAACCCTTACGCCGTCTTCATTTTGATTTTTGACTTCCGCCTTGCGGTACTAGTATTTTATTTTTGATGCTTGGCTATGAGACTGAACTAAATATTAATCAAATTAGTAAATACACTGATGTCAATTGTTGATTGAATTTCTTAAATTAGGGCGAACAAATAGTAAGTATTAATTCAGTTAAGAATATGGCAGACAAAATTCTAGATTTCGTAGAATTCAAACAAGATGACATAGACGGTGTTGATGGACTTGCTGGTGCTAGATCCGTCATAGTGACTCCCGACGGTAAATTCCTTTATGCATCTGGATATAATGACTCAGCAATAGCGGTGTTTGCGCGAAATGCCCAAACAGGCAAGCTGAGTTTCGTAGAATTCAAACAAGATGACACAGACGGTGTTGATGGACTTGCTGGTGCTGAGTCCCTCACAGTCAGCCCTGATGGTAAATTCCTCTATGCAGTTGGATATGACGACTCGGCAGTAGCAGTGTTTGCACGGGATGCCCAAACAGGCAAACTGAGTTTCGTAGAATTCAAACAAGATGATACAGATGGTGTTGATGGGATTGGTGGTGCTAGATCCGTCATAGTGACTCCCGACGGTAAATTCCTCTATGCAGCTGGATATGATGACTCGGCAGTAGCGGTGTTTGCACGGGATGCCCAAACAGCAAGCTGAGTTTCGTAGAATTCAAACAAGATGGCATAGATGGTGTTGATGGGCTTGGTGGTGTCTACTCCATCACAGTCAGTCCCGACGGTAAATTTCTCTATGCAGCTGGATATAATGACTCGGCAGTAGCGGTGTTTGCACGGGATGCCCAAACAGGCAAGCTGAGTTTCGCAGAATTCAAACAAGATGGCATAGACGGTGTTGATGGGCTTGGTGGTGCCGAGTCCGTTACAGTCAGCCCCGATGGTAAATTCCTCTATGCATCTGGATATGATGACTCGGCAGTAGCGGTGTTTGCACGGGATGCCCAAACAGGCAAGCTGAGTTTTGTAGAATTCAAACAAGATGGCCTAGACGGTGTTGATGGGCTTGCCAATGTTGAGTCTGTCACAGTCAGCCCTGACGGTAAATTCCTCTATGCCGCTGGATTTAATCACTCAGCAGTGGCAGTGTTTACACGAAATGCCCAAACAGGCAAGCTGACTTTCCTAAAAGTTCAAAAAGATGGTGTTGATGGTGTTGATGGTGTTGATGGTGCTTACTTCGTCACTGTTAGCCCCGACAGCAAATTCGTCTATGCGGCTGGATTTAATGACTCAGCAGTTGCAGTGTTTAATAGCCCTCCTAACAATGTGCCAGTCTTGTCCAAGGCGATCGCTGACCAAGAAGTTAGTGAAAATAGTGTTTTCAACTTCACTATCCCAGATGACACCTTTACGGATTTGGATGTCGGAGATATCCTCAGCTACACTGCAACCCTGGAAAATGATAAGCTACTACCCACTTGGTTGAACTTCAATCCTGCTACCAATAGCTTTAGTGGCACTCCGACAAATAAAGATGTGGGTAGTTTAAATATCAAAGTCACGGCCAAAGATATTGCTGGAGATCAAGCCAGTGATGTATTTACACTTGCGATCGCTAAAAATAATTCTGAACCGACAAATTTGATATTGACCACTATCAGCGATGACGATGACGACGACGATGACGATGACGATGATGATGATGATGATAAAAAAATCATCGGTAACTTCAACACCATTGACCCAGACAAAGACGATAAACACACTTATAGTTTAGTGGCAGGTGCTGGAGATACTGATAATAGTGCATTCATCATTGAGGGAGATAGCTTAAAAATTAAATCTGACGCGACCAAATCTAGTTACAATATCCGCGTTCGCACTACTGACCTTGGTGGGCTTTATTTTGAAAAGGATTTAGCTGTTAATATTGATGGCTTTGGGTCTACTACAAATACCCAAATAACAACAATTTTCCAACTGGTCAATATTACTCAGAATATCTTTATCGTCAACAGTAAAGTTAAGGGTCGTAAAGGAAAGCTCTCTCTTAAGATAAAAAACAACAACGCTAAAGAGGTAAATGAACTGTGTGTATTTGCTGTTGATGATGATGAAGGTAAAATTAATGGCATAGCCCCTGGTGCAGAAGGTTATACGCGAGTGGCTCTGGAGCGTTCAAAGGTGATTTTCTCCTCCATTGCTAAACTGCCCAAGGGTTTTAAGAACGCCGACCTGAAAAATATCTTAGAATTCGAGTCTGGTACGAAGCTCAGATTCTATCTGATATCCAACAGTACTACTCAGGCTGTACTGTCTGGAAAAAGTTCTTTCTCAAGTGTCGTTTTTTCTTCAGCTACAAGTAACAACACAGAAGAGGAAGGATTTTCTCTCAACTTCAAGGATTTCACTGTGACAGTTCAGACAACAGAAGAAGAGGTATCTTTAGGTACTGGTCTGCAAGGCAAATATCAAGGCGAACTGATTGATTTACGGAGTGTGACGCAGTTAGTAACAGCCGAGTTTACAGTCAACAGAGAAGCATCTTACAACAACTTTGTCGGCTTCTATAAAGTGGCTGATGAGAATGGTGGTATTGATACCAATGGTGATGGCATAGCAGATATTCTCGTTGGACAGGCTGGTTACGCCCAAGCCGCTGTGCGTGGGCGTGTTGCAGGTATTGACTTGGCGGTGGACAACCAAGGTACTGCAAATTACACTGGCACTTTCGGGGCGAATTCTTTGTTTGCACCATTTATTATTGTGGATGGTAAACCCGATGCAATTCTTAATGGCAATAGCAATAAGAAGGTTTACTTCTCATTCTTGGGTGCTAACTCAGATAAGGTAGATCACATTCGACTGTTGGGAAATAATACCTTTGGTTTTGAGGATTTGCCAAATGGTGGTGACAAAGATTACAACGATGTGATTGTGCAGGTAAAATTGAGTGTTAATGCTGCCTAGTATCAAAGGCGAGTAATTACTTAGCAAAATCAAACAACCTCATCCCGGTTGCGGGGTGGGGTTGTTTAATGCATGGTGATTAAATTGGCTTGATATTAATTAAACTAGTGAATTTACTGAAGGCAGTTATTGTCTTTCCTTCATAAATTTAATAGTTGATTCCTCTAGGGTGACAAAAATCTTCACCTTTACTTTTCCAGTTAATTTTTATTAAATTAAGCTACCAAAAAGTGATGGAAAATTCTTTCATAATCGGGTATCACACTGTTTATCAAGAAAGCTCACTGTCTTTTGCCATACGTAATACTTTTAATCCCTATGTTAAAGAATTTGTAAAACATAACTCAGAAAATTTAAGGTTTTTTTATTACATAATTCTTAATAGGGTATTTACTTAGGAAGGCATCTGTGATAGTTTCATGTTGATTATCATAAATTCAAATAGGCAACCTTAAATTTAACAACCGCTTTTCTGTGTCTTGGGTTGATGATAAGTATCCATCGTTCATAGTTGCAATGCTAAATATTGATTTTAAACTTGTATAAATTATGTAGCGTTAACCAAGTGATAACTTGCTCTCGATCTATTTACACTATCTTGTTCTGAACAATGCATAAAAATAGAAACCATCTGATGTAAGTGCAGGTATGCAATTAGACTAAAATACCCTCTGTATCTATACATATTGAGCCACACTGAATGCCATAAAAGTCTTACTGCTGGCGGCATAAAACCAAACACTGTCACTGTTAGTAAAAAAGATACTCTCTAAATATTTTCCACTTTATTCCTCAGCTTTACCTTCAACTTGATTTTATATGACTTATATTAAGAACACTTTTACCGAATTTATCACCACCCTAGAAGGGTTTGAACAGTTACCAGATGGAGCGATCGCTAATCTATCAGAACAGCTGCAAGCTTGGCGCTATCGCATAGGTCAGAAAATCATTGGTAAAGAAAGTCTCCCAGAACGCATCACCATTATTTATGAGGGACAAGTGCGCCTGTTGGGATACGACCCCCAGACGCAAATGCCAATTACCCTAAAATTACTGCAACCAGGGGAAATTATTGGCGAAATTGGTTTGTTGCGCGATGTCGCCTGTGAAACAGCGATCGCTTCTACCGAAGTAGTCTGTTTAACCTTGAGTGCATCAGCATATTTTAGCTTTCTGGCTTCATACCCAGCTTTTGCCGAAGCTCGTAAGAACCGGAGTTATTTGGTAGAAGTTTTCGATATTCTCGGTTCCTATTGGCAAAAACAAGCGATCGCAACTTTAAATCTCAGAGAACTGGCTGAAAAAGCTTTACCACAAGCGAAAGTACAATACTTACCCCCAGGGAAAACTTCATTTAACCAACTGGATAGCGAAAGCGTCTGGTTTGTAAGTGGCGGTGGGACAGTCACGAATTTATCACCTGGCGATCGCGTAGAATCGGATGATGACAGAGACAAAATCCAGGTCATAGATCAAAATCCCGCACGCTTGCTTGGTATACATCCCTCAGATTTGATCTTGGAAGATAGCCATGAGATAGTACTTGCGGTTAATGACACCACATCAGATCGAGATGACGACCTAGATATTATTCCTTACGCATCAGACGAAATAGTTCCACAAACAGCCCCCCAGACCTCAAATAGTTCATCAAAACAGAAATACCCGTTTTTTGGTGGTAAGGGAGAACTAAATACAGCCTTCGCTTGCTTCCAAATGGTCGCAAAGCACCTAGAAATGCCGTTTCGCCGAGAGGTGGTTCGCCGCATCTTAACCGAGCAAGTCAAACGTCAGGGTACTATATCGTTTCAAGTTACTGCTTACCTGGCAGAGTTGATCGGACTTAAGGCGCAGTTAGTAGATATACCGATTGCTTCAGTGACGCGCATTCCGACACCGGCGTTGATTCGCTATGGTGATAATTTTGCAGTTTTATATGCAGCGGATGGAAATACCGTGGTAGTGGGTGTCCCATCCAAAGGAATTGTGCGTTGCAAACCTGCTCAATTGGTTGAACAATTAGATGTTGATCCAACCAACTTTCCACCCCAAACTAGAGTATTACTGCTTACTGCTACCAATCAAACCCCCCAAGAACGCTTTAGCTTACGGTGGTTTATCCCCTATTTGTCAAAGCATCGACGAGTCTTAATAGAGGTTTTTATTGCTTCCTTTTTCGTGCAGTTGGCGGCGTTGGCAAATCCGCTAGTTGTTCAGTTAATTATTGACAAAGTTATCACTCAAAATAGTATTGGCACACTACATATTTTGGGGATTTTACTATTAGTAGTCGGGCTATTTGAAGCAGTCCTGACTACCTTACGAACCTACTTATTTGTTGATACCACTAACCGGATCGATATGGGGTTAGGGTCGCAAATCATCGACCACTTACTACGTTTACCGCTGCGTTATTTTGAACGCCGACCGGTGGGTGAACTTTCTACTCGGATCAACGAACTAGAAAATATCCGCCAATTCCTGACGGGTACTGCCTTAACGGTGGGGTTAGATGCTCTGTTCTCGGTGGTTTATATCGGTGTAATGCTGATTTACAGTTGGCAACTCACCTTGGTAGGCTTAAGCACAATTCCCGTGTTTATCGTGATCACCTTAATTGCTTCTCCCACCATTAGTAGACAGTTACGCGCCAAAGCCGAACGCAACGCCGAAACTCAATCTTATTTAGTGGAGGTGATGTCAGGAATTCAAACAGTTAAAGCGCAAAATATCGAATTGCGATCGCGCTTTTCCTGGCAAGAGCGTTATGCTCGGTTTGTCGCCGCTGGTTTTAAAACAGTTGTGACTTCTACCCTCGCGAACTCTACCAGTAACTTTCTCAACAAACTCAGCAGTTTACTAGTTTTGTGGGTAGGAGCTTATCTAGTACTCCAAGGAGAATTAACTTTAGGCGAATTAATTGCCTTTAGAATTATATCGGGTTACGTCACCAGCCCCATATTGCGTTTAGCTCAACTCTGGCAAAGCTTCCAAGAAACTGCCTTGTCTCTAGAGCGTTTAAGCGATATTGTCGATACACCACAAGAAGGAGAAACAGACCGCTACAACATACCCTTACCTGCGATTAAGGGAGCAGTGAAATATGAAAATGTTTCCTTCCGTTTTGGTACAAGTGGCCCTCTACAACTTTCTAATGTCAACCTCGAATTTGCACCAGGGAAATTTATCGGCATCGTCGGACAAAGTGGATCTGGTAAAAGTACGATGATGAAATTACTGCTGAGACTTTACGAAACTGAGTCTGGCAGAATCTTGATTGATGGTTATGATATTGCCAAAGTTGAACTTTATTCACTGCGACGACAAATTGGCGTAGTTCCCCAAGAAACGTTGTTATTTGATGGCAGTGTTCAGGAAAATATTGCCCTAACCAATCCCGATGCGACAACCGAAGAAATTATCGAAGCGGCTCAGGTTGCGTGCGCCCACGAGTTTGTCATGAACTTGCCCAACGGTTACAACACACGGGTGGGAGAACGCGGTTCGGCACTTTCAGGTGGACAACGACAAAGAATTGCGATCGCTCGTTCTGTTTTACAACGACCAAAATTATTAGTTTTAGATGAAGCAACTAGCGCCCTAGACTATCCCACAGAACGCCAAATCTGTCTGAATTTAGCCAAAGCATTCAAGGGCGATACAGTATTTTTTATTACTCACCGCCTGAACACCGTGAGTAACGCAGATATGATTGTCGTAATGGATAATAGCAGGGTTATAGAACAAGGTAGCCATCAAGAATTAATGGCTACTAAAGGTCATTATTATTATCTATATCAGCAACAAGATGTGAACTTGTAATTAGTCATTAGTTGTGGGCAAAGGTTTTTGGCATCGGTAAACATTGCCCACCCCAGAAAAATCCAAAATCGTTATGACTCAACTTAATGGGAATCATCTCAACGGTAATCAGAAAAACGGCAATCATAAAAATGGAGCCAAACAAGATTCACCCATACTTACAAAACAACAAAAAGCTGCTCAAGAGTCCTTAATTAACTCAAGTTCTCAAGAATTTGAGCAATCTATTGTCTTGCGCCAATCTCCAATTTGGTCGCGTACAATCATGGTTACTCTTATGGCTTTGGCCTGTTTTGGAATTACCTGGGCTTATTTTGCAAAAATTGAGCAAGTAGTACCAGCAACAGGGCAATTAAAGCCACAAGGAACAATCAAAGAAGTTCAGGCTCCTGTTAGTGGAGTGGTAAAAACAGTTAATGTTCAAGATGGACAAGAGGTAAAGCCAGGAGATTTGCTGCTGACCTTTGATTCCATAGCCCCTGTTGCTGAATTAAATTCTTTGAACCAGATTCGCATTGCATTAATGAAAGAAAACCAGATTTATCGCCGATTAATGGGGGCGAGTAGTGGCACAGGCTCAGAACTGTTATTTTTGCGTGGTAATTTGCCACAAGAAACTGCTTTTCTGCTGAAAAGTCGGGCAGCACTAGTAGCAGAAAATGACCTATTGCGGACTCAATTCAAAAATTCTGGTCAAGATTCTAGACTAGGTATTGATGAACAGCAACGTCTAGAGGTTGCCAAAAGAGAGTTAGATTCTCGGTCAGCTGCGGCAGAATTAGAAATAGAAAAAACCAAAAAACAACTGTCTCAAAATCAAGTCAAACTAGAAGATACTAAAGCAGGTTTAGCAATCCAACAGCAGATTTTAGAGAAACTTAAAATATTGGCAGAAGAAGGAGGTATTTCTCAGCTTCAATATCTCAACCAACAACAACAAGTACAAACACTCGCGGCGGAAGTAGCACAACTAGGTGAAGAACAGAAACGCCTCCAATTTGATATTCAAAAAGGACGGCAAGAGCTAAGTAATACTGTAGCTGTTTCTGATAAAAACATTGTAGACAATATAGCTAATAACAAAAAACGCATTGCCGAAATTGATAGTCAATTCACAAAAGTTCTCCTAGATAATGAACAGCGTTTAGCAGATGTCAATAGTAAAATATCTCAAACACAGTTAAATGTTAGATATCAAGAACTCCGCGCACCTGTAGCTGGAACAGTTTTTGATTTGCAAGCAAAAAACCCTGGTTTTGTAGCTAATCCGACTACAAAACTGCTGCAAATTGTCCCCAACGAAAACTATATAGCTGAAGTTTTCATCACTAACAAGGATATCGGTTTTGTACGGAAAGGCATGAAGGTAGATGTTAGAATTGATTCCTTTCCTTACAGTGAATTTGGTGATATCAAAGGAGAAGTGATTGGGATAGGGTCAGACGCATTACCACCAGACCAAACCCATCAGTTTTATAGATTTCCGGCAAAAGTGTCATTGGATAAGCAATCCTTAGTGATTAGGGGTAAAAATGTTACCTTGCAATCAGGTATGTCCATCAGCGCCAATATAAAAGTACGTGAAGAACGGACTGTGCTTAGTTTATTCACTGAGTTGTTTACCAAGCAAATTGATACTCTTAAAGAGGTGCGTTAAACAAATTTGAGATTGGAAATTGTGAGAAACTGGAAAATAAGTAATGTATTAGTAATGGTTTATATTAAAAAATATAAGCCATTACTAATTGCTGATATCTAAAATGGTTAATTCTCAACGCATCGAACCCGCTCCCGGACAAGAATCAGTTTGGGATTACCCCCGTCCTCCTCGTCTGGAGGACACAAGCAAACATATCCAAATAATCTTTAACGGCGTAATAATTGCAGATACCCACAACGCCAAACGTGTTTTAGAAACTAGTCATCCTCCTTCTTACTACATTCCTCCTGCGGATATCAAAATGGAATATCTACAGATGACACCAAAATCTAGCTTTTGTGAGTGGAAGGGAGGTGCTGCTTACTACACGATCCGAGTTGGTGACAAAGAAGTTCATAATGCTTGTTGGTTCTATCCCAAACCCACACCAGCGTTTGAATCTCTCAAAGACTACGTAGCTTTTTACGCTCATTTAATGGATAAATGCTACGTGAATAGCGAAGAGGTGCAACCACAACCCGGTAACTTCTACGGCGGTTGGATAACCAGTGATATTGTTGGGCCATTTAAAGGCGCTACTGGTACTTGGGGATGGTGAGTCAATTTTAGATTTGGGATTGTAAATAAAACAATCTCTTTTAACGTTTATAGGACTTACGCACTGTACAAAAGAATCATGTTGTGTATCAACGCAAATACCCCGTCTCAGGTTTTTATTAATCATTTGTTGATAGGAAATAGACCCGTGCTGTAGGGGCACAGCAATGCTCATTGGTGTCAACTTAACGCAAAAACTATGTCCCGCAAGGAACTAAAGTTCCAAGAATCATAGCGAAAGTCATCTTCAGATGACTAGATATCCCCAAAA
>JBGTMK010000581.1:0-3148 GCA_041743605.1 Nostoc sp. | reverse complement strand
ATCTCAGGCGCAGCAATTTTGATATCCTTTTCTAGCCTCAGGGCCAATGCTCAAGCTAGTCAAAACCAATCTTTCTTAACTCAATTCCAACAAATCTATAGCAGCTTGCAGACTTACATTAGTAATTATCAGAAAGAATTTACTAAAAGTTTGGGCAAGTTAGAAGCTGAATTAAATCAGGCAATTGAATCTAGTATTGGTGATTTGGGTATTCCCGATCCCCTAAAAGCTGGCAAGAATATCGAGAAAGTGATTGAGAAACAAGAAGGCGCGTTGCTGATATTAGACCCTCGCATTCAAGCCGACAATGCTATTAAGGATTGGAACCAGCAATATACACGCGGTCAGTCAGAATCAGTACTAGGAGTTGAGGGTCAACGAGTGCAATCGCAAGAGGCAGCAATAACTAATGATGCCACTGCCCAATCAAGCGAAAATGCTGCTGCCGCGCAGGATGATGTCATTACCCAAGACATTCTCAAAAAGGTCGCTATTCAAAACTTACAAAGTGTTGTAATTGCCAAATCTATCCATGCAGAAGCGCAAAAACAATCTCGTTCCTTGGCTGTTACAAATATCAATCTTGCTGATATTTCTAGTCGCATGGATGAGCAAGCGGCAGCGAAGGATCAGGAATCTAATGCCGCTACTCGGCAAATCATTCAATCTGCCGCCGCTAACGATTCCTTCTGGAAGAATCAATAATCAAGTCAACTTGAAGAAGAATTCAGAAGTCAGAATTCAGGAGTCAGAATGAATCAGTGGGGGATTCAGACCCGCCACTGTCTTGTTGACCACTAAATAAAAGATTTAGTGGGGGTGCAAAAACGCCCTGGATTCATCCACTATGAAGTTCAAAATTCATGTCTGTTTTCTGGCTCCTGACTCCTGAATTCTGTTTCAATAACGTTACGGTAACTGAGATGATAGCGCTCTTAACTATTCTTTTTGCTCAAACTACAGGACAGCAAGCCGGGGAAAATACGGGTACTACAAACTCAGGTGAAATAGTCGAAGGCGCTATCGAAGGCGCAGACATAATCTATAAATCGTTTGAGAATGATTGGTTGGAATTAGCATCTGGAACAAGCCCAATTTATACGGCTGTTGTCGCTGTTTCTACTCTCACGGCTGTTGTGATGATTGGCTTTGCCTCATTCGGCTGGTACAGGAAGTTTGCAGAAGAAGGGTTTGGTTTTGATTTTATCTCTGAGATGGTTTTACCGTTGCTAGTAATTGTAATGCTTAGTAATAATGGGTTCCTTCTCGCCAATACAACAGTCGCATTAAAAAACGTATCGACCGGACTAAACAGGAGCATTTTAAATATTACCAGAAATGGGGTCAATTTGAGAGATGCCATACGGAATGTAAACGCTGACCAAAGCTTTGTTTTAGCCGCGCAGATAGCCTTAGCTAGTTGCGAAAAACTAAGTGAAGAGAAGAAGGAAGGTGAAGAATTGAGCCAAAAACAAGCTTGTATCAAAAAAACTGTGGAGAATACACGAAAAGACGCACAGGAAGCTAGAGAAAAGACTGGCGCAGGTTCTGGAGTCGGAAGCTGGAACCCCTTAGACCTTACTGGCGAACTAATCAACAGCGCAGTTCAAGGCTTTGTTTACGTAATTCTCAGTGGACTATCAGCAGCTTTTCAATACATCGTCCAACTGTCATTCTTAATGATTGCATTCGCTGCCCCAATCTTCCTAGTTCTATCTTTGCTGCCTTTTCAAAGCAAGCCTATTTATGCTTGGCTTGCTGGCTGGTTAGGGCTGACATTGGTTCTCATTTCGTACTCGATAACTGTAGGTATTATTGCCAGCGCAATAGTCTCCAAGCCTTCCAGCAATCCTTTGCTATTGCAACTTTTGCAAGCCATCTTTTCGCCATTACTTGCAGTAGCCATAGGCACTGGTGGCGGAATGGCTGTATTCTCAGCTTTTACTAGTGGGGTTAAATTCTCGGTGGGGTTACGCAGATGAAATTATTAGAGAGGAAAGAGTTAAATTTCACCCCAATCTTTTTAATAGGAAATGCTGTTTTATTAACACTTTTGCTATTAATAGAAGTCATTAATTTTGCTCGGATAGGAACAATTTCTAAAACGAAAGCTTCGACCTTGGTAGAATTGTCTGATGGCGAATCCATCAGAGTTGTTCCTATAGGTAGCCTTGAGCGATCGCCGCAAGCTATTACGTATTTTATCGGGCAGACAATGACCGGGCTTTTGAGTTGGAATGCTCTACCAAAGCCAAGCGATGATTACAAGATAGATCCCACCAAACAATTAAAGTTAGATACTGGGGTATCAACATCAAAAGGCAAGATTACTACTAGTGTATGGGCTTGGGGCTTTGCGTTGTCAGAAGATTTTCGCGCACCATTCCTTGAGGAGATAAGTAATCTGACGCCGCCCGATGTCTTTAATGGGTCTACGCAATCAATTCTAAAAGTCAGCCTAATCAGTCAGCCGACTCGCATTAAGGATGGGCAATGGAAAGTAGATATGGTAGCCCAGGTTGTTGTTTTCCAAGGCAGCAATTTAGTTGGTAAGCCCATCGCTTTTAACAAAACTGTATTCGTCAGGGCGATTGATACGGCTGCCATTCCTAGATTTGCATCCCAGGTTCAAGAAACCGCTTCTCGCGTTCGGAAAGCTGGGCTGGAAATTTATAAAATCCAAGATTTAGACCTATGATCCAAAATCAGGAACCCTTAGCGTCAGCAACTATTGAGATAGAGTCGCAAGATTTTGCCGCCATGAACGGGGCTAAAACCTCTTCGATTAATGATTCAGATCAAAGAGAAGAAAACCCCGCACCAGAGGAAATCGTTACCACTCGAACAGTCTCACAGTCTCCACTCTTAAAAATGGGCGTTGTTGCCCTGATTTGCTCTCTCTTTGTAATAATCATTGGGGCTTTAATCGGTAATTCAATGAATGTGCTGAAGTTTTCCAGTAATAAAGTGCAGCCAACCCTAGAAGAGCAAACGCCCCTAGCAGAGCCGGAAAATGAGACAGGTAAGGATAAAACAGCGCTTGCTCTGACTAGCCAAAATTACGAGTTAAAGCAGATTCGCGATCGCTTGCCTAGCCCAACGCCAAGCGCAACCTTAGCCCCAGCCCCAATCGCACCCGTTACCCCTC
>JBGTMK010000580.1:0-2397 GCA_041743605.1 Nostoc sp. | reverse complement strand
AAGTTTTTAGCTAAGAGAGTCTTTTGCGTTGATGCTGGGCTTTGTCGTACAAAATTTTGAGATGAAATGTCAGACGATTTTGTACTCTTAGGTGGTAATGGCGATTGCTTAAAACCTTGGGAGCGATACTTTGACTTTGGTATTGAAAGTGGAAATAAAACAAACAGCCAAGCTAGAAAAATCATTCCACCCAGTGCAAACAACAAACCAATGATTAGGATTAGTATCATTTTTACGCTCCCCTTTGATCATGGCTTACCTGTGCATATTTCTAAATTGTGATTCTTGTTGAGAATCCTGCTGAATTTGATGATGCATATCAACAACAGATTGAACCTTATCAAGTGCCTGTAACTGTTTCTCACTTACGTTAGGCGATAAAAGTCCATCAGTGAGAACAGCCTCGCCGTTTTTGGCACGAACGATTACATTATCGCCAAGACGTTCAAAATCAAAATTTGTACTTTTAAAACTCTTAGAACCATCAGGGTTATCTTTGCCCAAGATATTCAGCATTGCTTTGACACTCTGTTCAATTGCTTGACCTTTAACATCATCAACAGCATCTCGTAGTTCAGTTCGAGTATTGTCAATAGCTGACTTAACACCCATAAGGCTTTGCTCAACAGTGTTTTTAACACCATCTGCTTGTGTACGTAATTCTCCTGTTAAGTTACCAACTTGTTGATTGAGTTCATTTCTTACACTGTCAGTCTGATATTTCACTTCATTCTTGAAGCTAGTAATTTGTTCATTAATTTGAGATTTGAGTAAAGCAATTTCGTTTCTGAGCTTGGTAACTTCAGGTGTTAGCGCATCTTTAACCCGCTCAAAAACATTCTTAGCAGTTTGTTTTACCTTGTTCTCAACCGTACCTACCCAATTTTGAAGAACCGTATTTTGAACTTGTGGTAAAGAACGTTCATTCACCTGGGACAACACTTTTTGGGTATTTTCAATCAACTGCTGTTGTTTCTCCAAAGATTTACCCATTTCGGCAACTTGGTCAATTAACTTTGACAGCGATTCGGGCGTTTGTTGCGTCTCTTTGATACTGTCAACAAGCTTTTGCTGTGCTTGAAGTTTACTTTGTAAAACTTTCACTTGTTTTTGCAAAGCTTCTATACTGTAGATTCGCTCCTTAGTTATAACTTTATTTGGCTGTGATGGGGGAGCTAAACCTAATAAATCATTGGTTATCCGTCCATTTTGAACGCGAAAAACTTCCGATTTACCAATCCTTATCGAGATAGTACCTTGAGAATTTTTGGGGTCAGTTATCGCTAGGTTAATATTCTCTAGTTGTTCGGAAGTCAATACATTTTTAGATGGTGATTGTCCGACAAGTCCTTTATATACCTGCTTTCCACCAGCATAAATACTTATATCGTTGCTAGTCGGTATTTCTTTTGATTTTGCTTTTTGCTGAATATTTTTAAGTAGGGCTTCTAGAATATCCAAGTAGTCACGTTTAAGTTCTTTGGCATCTCCATCATCAATCATGATTTGATTCCTTTAGTAAAACTTGAATTAACTCCGAAGGATTGACAGTTACTTTGGGGAGAATTATTCCGCCCAAATGATTGATTATTACCCTTCCTTCAATTTCGATATAAGCAAACTTGCCATCAATGATTACTTGGACAGTTGAGGTATTAATTTCTGGATTAGCAGGTGTATAGTCAGTGAGAACCCCGTCTAAAATACACAAGCTAGCCTTTTCACCCGCATCGCTATAAATTTCAACATATTGAGGAACATAATTAATCCCAAAAGGCTCATCGTCCCAAGCATCGACAACATTTACAATCTCACATGGATATTTATCTGCTAAAGCTGCTATCTGAGGTGGAAGTTTTGCAATTTCTCGTCTGTCATAATCATTAAGTGAGTAAAAATCGCGTGACGACATGGTATTTATCCTGAATATTTGTGATGACCATTTAATGAAATTCAAAATTCAAAATTCAAAATTCAAAATTATGTTAGGAAGAATAAGAATAACTTTGAATTACCCGTTCGCGTAGCGTCTCGCAGAGAATGGGTTGACTATTAAGGGCAGGAAATTTCACTTTAAATCAGACTTGCATATTCTGATAACTGCTCTTGGTTCTCTATTAAAGGTAACAATTTTATCGCGGAGGCTCGGCGAATTTTCATTTCTTCATCTGCTGGAGTTAAGAGAGTAGACTCTTTAGATAAAAACTTTTGAAACTCGTACCAAGCTTTCACACTGTCAGCTTCCGATTGGATTTCATGTTGAGGAATTTTAATTGATTGCAATATTGGCAAACTTATTTGACCACGAGAACGGAAACCTGGACTAATAATTACTGCTTTCCCCGATGGTAAAGTGTTAAATTGATTGACATCAAATAATTTTCGGGTACTGTTTTG
>JBGTMK010000579.1:0-3204 GCA_041743605.1 Nostoc sp. | reverse complement strand
TTGACAGGTTTAACTACGTTGTTTAAAAAGGCAGAAACAATACATGCTACACCGCAAGATTTATCAACTGTGTTGCGATGGGCGCGAGGTATGTGTTTTCTTGCGGGACCAGCAACGCTGGATTGAACGCGCCCGCATCATAGACATAGAGGGAGATTTAGTGACCCTACGCTATGAAACAGAAGAAGAAGACGAGGTTTGTTCTTGGGAAGAAATGGTTCGCCTCGAGAGCATTGGTGCTGTAACGCAAAAATTGGCTTCAGTACCACGCGGGAATGTGGAACCTTTGATGACTGAAGATTGTCCCGAAGCTGAACGCATTCATAACCGCTACACTGACTCGAATCCAGAATAATTAATCAGTGCTGAGTGCTGAGGGTCGAGTGCTGAGTAATAAATCCTAACTCAGAACTCACAACTCAGGACTCAGGACTAGATAAACGTTCAAAGGCAGGACAGTAACCTTCAAGAGTTACCTTGAAGTTAAACAGCGGGGAAGCTGGGTTCCAACACCGCTGCCCTCTTTGGTGTCGGCAAGTACCACAACAGTCTACATCTGTCCATGTATAGCGATCGCTATTTTGGCTGAGTAATTCTCGTTGAGACAATCCCCTTAATACTAGTTCTTCCCCTTGCCAACGAGCTTCGATTAACCCAGTATCAGCAAATTGCCGCCAACGCGGATCAGCAGTAATCACATCAGGTAGAGTGATTGTGATTACTGTTCCCAACTCCGTCAGTTCGCCTTCGTAGTTAGTTTCTGGCGCTGCCGGTTGCAAAAATGTATCGCCAATAAGCAGTTCTACTAAAGTGTTAGCTGCTGGTGAATGTACATGGTAGCGGTTTTGCAACTCTTCTAAGCTAGTCAGGTCTGCTAAATAAGCAGGAGAACCGTGGACAAAAATCACGTGCTGGGGTCGCAAGTTATGAATTAGCTGCGTAGTACCAGGGCCATCACTATGTTGAGCTAAAAGATAGGTTTCGATAGTGGTGGGTGCTAAATATTCTTTGTTAACTTTTATATCAATTTTTTCTGGTAACAGGATCAGCCAAGGGCCTGTGTCTAGTTGGCAATGTTCACCTAAATCAGATGTAGAGTCGGTGAGGACTATACAAGGTGATTTGCCCACAGTGGGACGATGTTCTGGTTGTAAACGACGCACGCGGGGACGTACCCGTTCATCCCAAAACAAGGGTTGATGGCGGGCGAAGTTCTGCACCGATGGGGGAAGGTGGGGTAGTAGTTCTAGGTAGGCATCACAACCAGTAGCAACAGCACCATCTACCCAGATATCTAAATCTCGTCCGGTGAAATGGTGATGCGATCGCAAGAGCATTAATAGTTCTTGACCCAATCCTAAAGCCGGGGTGGGAAGGATTACAGAACAATGATCAGCGATCGCCCGATTAATTCGCTCTGCTAGTTGATTTTCTTGGTTACGGCGGTGAGGATGACGGGATGTGCCATAACTACCTTCAATAATTAGCACATCCAAGTCTAAGCCCCGGAGTTCTTCTAAACGCAAACCTTCTACCAGCCGCGAGTTGGACAGGAAAAAGTCTCCTGTATAGAGTAGCTTGTAAATACGCTTCTGAGTGGTGTAGGTCAATAGAATTGCTACTGCCCCTGGTAGATGCCCTGCGGGAAATAATTCTGCTACCAGACCTTCTTGAAATTCTACAGGCGATCGCAACGGCAAGGCATGACAAAATTGGGAAATTTCTTGAGGGTCTTGGTCTAGCCAATTCAACGGCAGTAACTTGCTAGTCACCTCACTACCATAAATAGGTAACTTGGGAAAAGCTTTATGCAGTGCCAGTAAGCCTCTAGAGTGATCTGGGTGGGCATGACTAATCAAAACTAAATCCGCTGGTAGGGGCGAATTAGCTCCACGTACTGACTTATTAAGCCCCTTACTCAGCGATGAAATATCTTCCAAACCACAATCCAACAGAATGCGGTGTGGGCCCATTTTCACCAATAAACACACGCCCTCATTGTCATGCTGGACACTATAGGGGAAACATTCTAATTCACTACCCGCTTCCGCAGCATCTACGCTAGAGGATGCCGACAGATTATCCCTCATGCTCTCCTCCCCTCAAACCTCATCATCATGGACATATCCCAAAAGCCAAAAGTTACACAAGTTTTGGTTTTGTGACTTAGGGGTAAGTTTTATCGTGCGCCCCTACACCCTGAGAATACAGATTTTTGATTGGGGAGGACGCCTCCACCGAACCCGCACTGGTTCGGAAAGGTGGGCTAACGAGAAGCCATCAAACTAGGAGCCATCAAACTAGGAGCTACAGGAGTTTGCCTCTTGTGTATTTTCCCTTTGCAAGAAAAGAGCGCTTTTAGCCAACTCACCCTCCGGGAAGTCACCCAAGCGTCTACAGAATTATCTCAATGTGCGGAGCCATTGCCGTGATAGTTATCTGAATCATAGAATCCATTTTTCGTGCCAAAAAATAAGCACGAAAGCGTAAAGATAACTGTTAATCCAGCTAGAATCAGCTTTACATCCATTTGCTTGCTGCCCTTTAATCAAGACTTTCTTATATTAATTTAGTGCTTCCGCAATCAAACGGAATCCCTAGAAAATCTTTACTATGCTTATGTGGATTGGACAATAGGTAAATTTACTGCAACCAGTCAGATTGTAGAACCTTTCGGTTCACCTGTCTATCTAGATGTGAAGCAATATGACAGTACGAGCAATCCTCTACAGCCCGTAAAAATCCTCATCTAAAATCTGGTCAATCGAAAAGGGATAAACCGTGGGATACTCACTTTCCTGGGGTATGCGAATTCCAAACTTAGCCAGCTTACCTTCCTTAATTGCTAGCTTGCGAGCATCTGGGTAAGCTTTTTCCACTGCCTCTACCAGAAAACTTTTGAGAGAAGGAGTATCTGCTAAATTATTCAGAACTCGCTGACGATGTTCAAGTATTGAGCTATACCAGCTTCCTTTCATGCTATCAGGTACATCATGCTGAACCCTTAATTTGAGTAAATACGCCAACAAAATTGTCAGATTGCTTTTGAGCGCATTTTTTTCTGCCTTACCCAAATCAACTAGCTCCTCAATCAAATGCTCAATATCCAACGCCTCAAATTCATGATTTTGTAACTGTTGAATGGTTTGCTCAATCCATAATTGCAAATCTTGATCGTATGGCGGGTTAGGCATTTCTCAGATC
>JBGTMK010000578.1:0-17554 GCA_041743605.1 Nostoc sp. | reverse complement strand
CGTGACGAGGAGATGAACATTTAAGCACTGAAATATCAGTAAAATAGTTGGTTTCATCGGCACGCCGGTAACAAAATAACTAATTTTTAATCGCTAGAACCCTTGATTTTTAAAGCTCTTTAGGGAATGAAACAGCCCTGCCTTTTTAAGGGGGATTTAGGGGGATCTAAAACTTTTGATACCGACAAGAGGACTTTTCAAACAACCTCTAAGGGTTGATGCTGCACCTAGAGTAGCAAGAGCGAGGAAACTTAGAGTTGAAGAAGTTTCTGGAACAGATGTGGCTGTCAAAGATACTTGATAATTTATTAGCGCTTGTGTAGCGAATCCTGGATCTTGCCAGCTTGTTAAACTTCCTGTACCGATAAAATCTGGTACAGATGGATCAAGAATTGGATCTCCTGATGCGTTGAGAGCAACGCTTCCATTGATTCCTAGATAAAAAATGTCATCCTTTTCTCCGCTAAAGCTTAACTTACTAAAACCTGTTCCTAAGCCTTTCCCATTTTTGTCAAAAAGGAATAAATTTAAGCTGGGTGTTAAAGTTGCAGTACTTGAAACATTAGGGGAACTGAAAGTTGGTTGTAATACGGAGCTTTCTAAAGTTGCAGTAGTTGGAAAAATAGGCGAAGCTGAAATTAATTCTTGTACTACAAAGCTTTCTACTGTGACATTGGCATCCAAGTCTAGTTGAAGTTGATATAAATCAATATCTCCGCCATTGCTGAGAATCCCTTCAATTTTGTGGAAAGTAGGAATGTTTACTGGGCCATCTCCCGGAATAAGGTTTCCAACACCGCTTTCTCCTATATAAGTAGCAGCCTGTACTGTATTTTCTATTCCTGGCGTTAGAATTGTCGATAGAATTGTAAGCGTTGAAATTGTGCTAGCCAGTCCTACAGAAGCTAGACTCTGAAAGAAGTCAGATTTAGTCATAAGATTGTTTCCAAAGTATATAAACAAATTGTCATTACTTAATTTCCCCCATCCCTCACCATTAGGGGCTTCCAAATAAAAAACATCCCAAATGTTTTTGTGGAATGGGTATCCTCATCATTGGTGTCAAATTAACGTCAAAGCCAGTCTAGAACAAGCTTTTAGATATTCTTTCATTCCCAGTCTAAAACTGGGAATGCCCATCCTTGGGGCTGCTGCCTCTCTTGCTGGCGGCAGAGCCGCCAAAAATAGCATTTCCAGCCAGAGGCTAGAAACGAGATTTTACAAGATGGATAATTTATTTCTTGGAAATCCCTTAAGAAACTGCCTAACTCAATGCCTAGTAGACATTGCCGCTACAATTTTACAGAACAGTATCCCCAAATGATATTAGCAGTATCCGTATATTTACGATAGTAGTTAAGCTTAAAAAAATCTAAACTCTTTAATCCAATACCTGCTGTATTCTTGCTCCTGACTCCAAACGGCTCGTAAATCAAAGGATTGAGGAACGTGTGTGTCAGCTTCTAGATATTCTTGTTCGTAGTCAGGACTTTAGTCCTGAATTTTTAAGCACGCTTTGTGCTTACTACGAACTCATCAAAATTATTAAGAACGAGGGGCTTCTAGCTAAATTTGTCATTAGATAGACTTTTTCTGTCTAAAAATCCGCCTCCAGGTGCTAGCAAAAAGTCTGTAAGACCAAGCATTATGCTATCTGGCGTGTTTGTAAATATTGTGCAATCAATGACAATTGCGATCGCCACCCGAAAGGGCGGGTATGCCATCGCGCCACAATATACTGGACTGACGGGAGGATACTGCGTGAGAATTGGTGCTAACTACTTAGGTAACGGAGAATGTGAATTTACAGTTTGGTCTCCGCTATTAGATAGCGTCACGGTAAAAACCTTGACGCCACAACAACAGGTTATTCCCCTCAAGCCTCAGTCTGAGGGATACTGGCACGCTAAAGTCAACGATGTATATCCGGGTACGCTTTATCAGTATGTCTTAAATGGCCAAGATGCTTTTGCCGATCCGGCGTCGCAGTATCAACCAGAAGGGGTGCATGGGCCGTCGCAAATTGTCGATCATCATTTTGATTGGACTGATGAAGCATGGGCGGGTATTTCTTTGGAGTCGATGATTTTCTATGAACTCCATGTTGGGACATTTACACCTGAAGGAACTTTCACCGCCATTATTTCCCGTTTACCAGAACTGAGAGAACTGGGAATTAACGCTATTGAAATTATGCCCATCTCCCAGTTTCCGGGAGATACTCATATTGAGGCAACTCTTGCATATCGCAACTGGGGCTATGATGGCGTTTACCCTTTTGCTGTCCAAAATTCTTACGGTAGCCCAGCCGAACTCAAGCAACTGGTAAATGCTTGCCACCAACATAATATCGCCGTCGTGCTGGATGTGGTGTATAACCACTTTGGGCCAGAAGGCAACTACATAAGTCAGTTCGCGCCCTATTTTACTAAAACCTATAAAACGCCGTGGGGCGAAGCGCTAAATTTTGATGATGCCCATAGTCAGGGTTTGCGAAATTATTTTATCGAAAATGCGCTTTACTGGTTGCGAGAATTCCACATTGATGCATTGCGCCTCGATGCGATTCAAGCGATTTACGACTTGGGAGCCAAGCATTTTTTATGGGAACTGTCCGAAGCAGTTCATAATTTCTCACAAGAAGGGCAAACATGGAAACGCCATTTAATTGCTGAAAGTGATTTGAATAATCCGCAAATCATTCGTCCGGCAGAATTGGGTGGATATGGAATTGATGCTCAATGGAGTGATGATTTTCACCATGCATTGCACGCACTCTTGACAGGCGATCGCCAAGGGTATTATCAAGATTTTGGGCAGTTTGCTGATTTGGCAAAAGCTTACAACGATACTTTTGTCTACGATTGGAAATACTCGCCCGATCGCAAACGATTTCATGGTATATCTTGCCGCGATCGCTCTTTATCACAGTTTACAATCTGCATTCAGAATCACGATCAAATCGGCAACCAAATGAAAGGAGAACGCCTCACCCAGCGGATCTCTTTTGAAGGATTAAAGTTGGCTGCTGGTGCTGTGCTGCTGTCTCCTTACTTACCCCTGTTATTCATGGGGGAAGAATACGGTGAAACTGCACCCTTCATTTACTTTGTCAGTCACTCCGATCCAGATTTAATTCAAGCAGTTCGAGCCGGACGCAAACAAGAATTTGAAGCATTTCACTATGCAGATGATCCCCCAGATCCCGAATCAGCAGATACTTTCCTGCGTTCTAAACTTAATTGGCAATTACGCCATGAAGGTAATCACAAGATTCTATGGGATTGGTATCGCCAGTTAATTAATTTACGCAAGACGCATCCAGCACTGTTGAATCAAGACCGCAATTTCATCGAAGCGACTAGCGATGAAGATAAGCAGGTAGTCATCGTGCGTCGTTGGTGCGAATCGAGTGAACTAATATTTGTGATGAATTTCAATTCGTCACCAGTGAAAGTGAGCTTGCCATTTGAGCAAAATGCTAATAAATTGTTGGACTCAGCAGATACCTCATGGTCTGGGCCTGGTTCTGAAGCCGCTGAACATCTGTCTGCGGGACAAGAAGTGACAGTAAAGGCTACTAGTATAGTCCTGTATGAAAATGGATGAGGAGTTAAAGCAATTCAAAATTCAAAACAAAAATAAAGGAGATATAGCGCAATACAGTTCAGATCAGACCAAAACACTTGTATAGACGGCGATTTATCGCGTCTAAAAAACCCACAATTTTGTATAATCAGCCCTAAACTAAACCGTATTAAGATATAGGGTTTCTGAGTTGAGTGCAATACAGCCTAACCCCCAGCCCCTTCCCTGCGAGGTTACGGGTACACACAAATCGAATTACCCCCCTTAATCCCCCCTTGCAAAGGGGGGAAATAGAAAATCCAGGTCCCTCCCCAATGCATCGGGGAGGGTTAGGGTGGGGTAAAATCCAGATTCATCAGCTATTTCAGACTTGTGTATACACCGTAGCCCTACGAGGGAAAGGGAGTAAAATTTGTTAAAACTTAAAGTTTCGAGCAAAAAGGCTCAACGTTCAGGCAAAAAGGCTCAAATTTCCCACTCGCCACTAAAAAAATATGCGAATTCCTACCGCAACTTATCGAATTCAGTTTACACCCCAATTTGGCTTTGACAACGCCAAAGCGATCGCAGCTTATCTAGCAGATTTAGGTATTTCCGATTTATACGCCTCCCCCATTTTCAAGGCACGCTCTGGGAGTACGCACGGTTACGATATAGTAGATGCAACTCAACTAAACCCCGAACTGGGAACTAATGAATCCTTTGATGCATTAGTTGATGAAGTTCAATCCCTTGGTATGGGCTGGTTACAAGATATTGTGCCTAATCACATGGCCTATACCAGCGAAAACCTTTACTTGATGGACGTATTGGAACACGGGCCAGATTCCAGTTATACCGACTACTTCGACCTTTCTTGGAATGCTCCCTTTGGCGATCGCCAAGAGCGAATTCTCGCGCCACTACTGGGAGATTTCTATGGTGCATCCCTGGAAAATGGACACATTCAACTGCAATACGAAGAAAACGGTTTAACTGTCAACTATTACAGCTTAAAACTGCCACTCCGGTTAGAGTCGTACACAAATTTTATCACTCATAATTTAGGTAAACTCACCCGCACGCTAGGACGCAATCACCCCGATTTTATTAAGCTATTGGGGATTCTCTACATTCTGAAAAACGTGCCTTCAGAGGTAGCGGGTAAACAGCGACAAGACCAAATCGCATTTATTAAAGGATTAGTTTGGGAACTCTACACCACAAATGATGCGATCCGTGAGTTCATTGACGAAAATATCCAAACTTTCAACGGAGAACCGGGTAATCCAGAAAGCTTTAACTTGCTAGATGAATTACTGAATGACCAATTTTACCGTCTCGCCTTCTGGAAAGTTGGGGCGGAGGAAATGAACTACCGCCGTTTCTTTACTGTCAACGAACTAATTTCTGTAAAAGTTGAAGAACTGCGAGTTTTTAATAATACCCACAGCCTAATTCAAAAGCTGGTTGAGGAAGGCAAATTTACAGGTTTACGCATTGACCATATTGATGGACTTTATAACCCAATCCAGTATCTTGAAAGGTTGAGAGAAAAGACAGGAGATATTTATATAACCGTTGAGAAGATTTTAGAATTTGGCGAAGAATTACCAGAGAATTGGGAAATTGAAGGTACATCTGGATATGACTTTTTGAACTATGTAAATGGTGTATTTTGTCAATATGAAAATGAATCACAATTTGATAAAATCTACAATAACTTTATTGGCTCAAGAGTAGATTATGCATCGGTAGTGAAGGATAAGAAGCACTTGATACTGGAAAAGAATTTAGCAGGTGATATTGACAATCTGGCTCTTTTACTCAAGAATATTTCCAGTAAATATCGCTATGGCAATGATTTTACACTGAATGGATTAAAAAGAGCGATCGCCGAATTTTTGACACTCTTCCCGATTTACCGTACTTATATTACCCCCGATGGCATTGGAGATAGCGATCGCGCCACCATTCAAGAAGTAATTAGCCAAGCCAAAGAACAAGCGCCCCTGTTGCAGCATGAATTGACCTTTATTGAAAAGTTAATGCTGCTAGAGTTTGATAATTCTCTGACTCAAACAGAACGCGAACAGTGGATATATTTTGTCTTGCGAATGCAGCAATACAGTGGCCCGCTTATGGCCAAAGGCGTTGAAGACACCACATTATATGTTTACAATCGCTTGCTGTCGCTAAATGAAGTTGGGGGTAATCCCAGTCATTTTGGGATTACAGTAACCAAATTTCATGCCTTTAACCAACAGCACCAAGCAACCTGGCCCCACACAATGAACACCACAGCCACCCACGACACCAAACGCGGCGAAGATGTGCGGGCTAGGTTGAATGTCCTCTCAGAAATCCCCGATGAGTGGGAACAGCAGGTAAATACTTGGAGTGCCATTAATCGAGGACATCGGAGCGATCGCCACGGGTTCGCTATACCCGATCGCAACGATGAGTATTTTCTCTATCAAACCCTGGTGGGGGCGTTTCCCTTTGCCGAACATGAACACGCATCCTTTGTGGAACGGGTAAAGGACTATATAATTAAAGCAATTCGAGAAGCAAAAGTGCATACAGCATGGTTGCGACCTGATAGCGAGTACGAAGAAGCTTGTACTTCCTTTATTGAGAAAGTACTCGACCCTTCCATCTCCGGGGAATTTCTAGAAGTTTTTCGTCCCTTTCAACAGCGGATTGCAGACTATGGGATATTCAATTCCCTTTCTCAAACTCTACTAAAAAGTACCGCACCCGGTATACCCGACTTTTACCAAGGAACGGAACTTTGGGAACTAAGCCTAGTAGATCCAGACAATCGCCGTCCCGTAGATTTTGAACAGAGACGTACTTACTTAAGCGCCATCCGTGAACAAGCAAAAACAGATATTCTCGGATTAATTCAGGAGTTACTGAACCAGAAAACCGACGGTAGAATCAAACTATTTTTAACGGCTCAATTACTCCAAGCCAGAACAAACTATGTTTCATTATTCCAGGACGGTGACTATCTACCCTTAGAAGTTCAAGGAACCTCCGCCAATCACATTATCGCCTTTGCGCGACGGGAAGGAAATCAAACAGCGATCGCGATCGCACCTCGCTTTTTAACCAGCCTCATCCAACCTGGAGACAACCCCCTGGGCGAGTCAGTTTGGCAAGATACGCACCTACAATTACCCCCCGGAACTTCCCACACCTGGAAAAACGTTATAACTCAGCAACCCTTACAAGCTACAGAAACCCTATCTATCGCAGCAGCCCTAACCCATTTCCCAGTAGCTCTCTTAATTAGTAGCGCCAAGTAAAAACATAAATCCATCACACGTAGAGAGAACCCAGTAAAACCTCTGCGTACCTCTGCGGTTCCCTTTGCGTTCCTTTGCGTTGAAAAAATAATTACTTAATTATGACCACTCCCCCAGCACTTACCACCGCGCAGATAGACGCCGTGCGCGTCCATATCAAAAAAACCTGGAAAACCTTAACGCGATCGCACGAACACTTATTACAATCTGCCAAAGATACCAAACTAGACCACAAAAGCAACACTCCTTGGATAGTCTACATTTCACCCTCAGAAGATTGTCCCAACATTCAAACGGTGTTAGAGCGATCGCTATCTTCCAAAGATATGCAACAGCTGGAAATTCGCACTTTACCACCAGAAGTCGAAGCGATTAAAGAACACGGATTACTATACCTACCAGGGCCTTATATCGTCCCTGGTGGGCGCTTTAACGAAATGTATGGCTGGGATAGCTACTTTATATTACTAGGACTTTTGCGCGATGAAGAATTGGATCTAGCCCAAAGCCAAGTAGAGCAAATGCTTTACCAGGTGCAGCATTACGGCACTATCCTCAATTCCAATCGGACTTATATGTTGTCGCGATCGCAACCCCCCGTCCTCAGCATGATGGTTTTGGCGCTATTCCAGCACACCCAAGATGAAGAGTGGTTAAAATCAACCGTACCGATCCTAGAACAGTTTTATTATTACTGGGTAGTACCGCCGCATCTAAATGCTCCAATAGGGTTATCCCGATTCTATGCTTTTGGGGAAGGTCCCGCGCCAGAAGTTTTGTTCTCTGAGCGGGATGAAGAGGGAAAAAGCCACTACGATCGCGTCAAGGAGTACTATAAAACTTCTGAGGTTGAGGATTATGACGTTAGTCTTTACTACAACCGAGAAAATGATGAACTGACCAATCTATTTTATCGGGGCGATCGCACCATGCGAGAGTCCGGTTTTGATATCACCAACCGATTTGGCCCCTTCAGTGCTGATATCCTCCACTATGCTCCTGTGTGCCTCAACAGTTTGCTATATCAGGTGGAACAAGACTTGGGGCAAATTAACGGCATTTTAGGGAACACAGAACTGGAAAAACAATGGCGCGATCGTGCAAATATCCGCCGCGATCGGATCGATAAATGTCTCTGGGATGAAGAACGGGGACTTTATCTGGATTATCACTTCCAGAGTGGAAAACGCCGCCGCTACGAATTTGCTACCACCTTCTATCCTCTATGGCTGGGAATTGCTTCTCAAGCTCAAGCCCAGCGCGTTGTAGAAAATCTCTCATTGTTTGAAGCCCCAGGCGGAATTTTGACTAGTACTCATGTCACCGGAAACCAATGGGATGCCCCCTTTGGTTGGGCACCATTGACATTAATTGCCGTTCAAGGACTTCACCGCTATGGGTATCATACAGAAGGCGATCGCATTACCAACAAATTCTTAGCTATGGCAATTAAAGAATTCGAGCGTCACAATACCCTCGTTGAGAAATACGATGTTGAACGCTGTTCTGCCAACGTTTCCGACGAAATCTCCTTTGGATATAGTTCTAACGAAGTTGGTTTCGGCTGGACAAATGGAGTCATTCTGGAACTTTTAGCAGCCGATGGGAAAAAAGTTTAAATGAAAAACTCCACGCCACTTGTGGCGTGGAGTTTTTCGGAATGGGGAAAAGTCAATCATTTCAAGAGCGTCGGTTCTATATTTGTAGTCAGATCATGTCGGCTAAAGATGCTTTAACTGACACCCAGAAACATTGGGGAATTGAAAACCGACTCCATTGGGTTCGCGATGTGACCTTTTCAAAAGACTTTCCACTACGACGAGGTGGCAATGCACCAGTTAATTGGGCAATCTTACATAATTTTTTCATCACTTTTGCCAGATTTCTTGGTTTTCGCACTATCCCTCAAGCTCAACGTGCTTTAGCCAATCAAATCAAAAAGGTTTTTTCTTTCTTTGCATGAAACCACCCTGCCTTCCCTGCTAGGGAAGGGGGCTGGGGGGTTAGGTTCGAGTAAAAGTTGCACACAGCATTAATTATGTAATAAATACTATAGCAGTCCTATTTAAATTGTGAGACACTTATGATAGTAGTCCATATTTAATAGTATAAAAACAACTATTTCACTGCGGTTGTCAAAACTAAAATCTAATTATTTACAAATTCCTATATTAACTTTTTACGGCTATCAAGCACAACTTTGCGCGTGAATTACTCAAATAATTTCCAGGTATATGCCCCATCGTTAACGTCTCTGAGAGAACGTGATTGGACGGCTTTGATAGAACTATTTGATAGAGACGACGGTGATGAAATTGAAGCCGACATCAGCGGTAGTTTATTTTGGTTGATACCTGAACCTTGTTGGGAAGATGATCCCTTTGATTTCTTGCGCGAATACCTTTAATTAGTGCTGAGTGATGTTAGCGGTAGCGGGGCGTTTAGCACGTGCTGAGTGAGGACTTTAAAGGAAGTCTTTAATTACGAATTACGTTAGCGAAGCGGTAGCGACGCAGGAGCGTCATTACGAATTACGAATTATTTGAAGGCGACTTAGGAAAATACGTAGGCGATCGCTTTGGGGATTAGTCAGCACTTCATAAGCTGGGCCTTGTTCTGTCACAATACCTTTGTCTAAAAATATCACCTGATGGGCTACTTCTTTGGCAAATTGCATTTCATGGGTGACAACCACCATTGTCATCCCCTCTGCTGCTAATTGTTGCATCACTTGCAGAACTTCGCCGACGAGTTCAGGATCTAGGGCGCTGGTGGGTTCGTCAAATAGGATGATTTGGGGATTCATGCATAAACTACGGGCGATCGCTACTCGTTGCTTTTGTCCACCAGAAAGTTGTTCGGGATAAGCAGAGGCTTTGTCAGATAAGCCAACTTTTTCTAAATACAATCTCGCTATTTGGGCGCTTTCTTTCGGTGTTTTACCCAAGACTTTACGCGGTGCGAGTGTCATATTTTCCAGGACGCTGAGATGGGGAAACAGGTTAAACTGCTGGAAAACCATGCCTACTTGTGTCCGTAGTTCCCGCAGTTGGTTATATTTGACGGTGGGTCGGGATAAGTTGATACCATTAATTATTAAACGCCCTTTGTCAATGGTTTCTAGGCGGTTAAAGCAGCGTAGTAGAGTACTTTTACCACAGCCGGAGGAACCGATAACTGCAACGACTTCTCCCCGGTTGATTTCGCCGGTAATTCCTTTGAGGACTTTGAGGGAACCAAAGTTTTTTTCGATATTGTCAAAAATAATGGCGGGGATGGTATTGTTCATTACTTATGTCAAGCTGCTCTACAGTTGATTGTAAGGTTTTAAGTAACCGCAGAGGCGCAGAGAGCGCAGAGGGAGAAAAAATAATATGGCTAAATTTGGTTTTGTGCGCTGGTGTGTGGTTGTAGGTTTTAGCTGTTTATTACTGATTAGCTGTGCGGTAAACTCTAGCGCGGGGAAAACTCTGCGGGTTGCTACGGAACCGACGTTTCCACCTTTTGAGTTTCAAAGACAAGGTGGTGAGTTGCAGGGTTTTTCGATTGATTTGATGAATGCTATTGCACTTACAGCTAACTTTAAAGTGGATTTTCAAAGTCTGCCTTTTGATGGGATGATCTCAGCTTTGCAAGCCAAAACGGTAGATGCAGCCCTTAGTTCGATCACGATTACAGAGGAGAGGGCGAAAACGATTTCTTTTTCCCGTCCCTATTTTAAGGCTGGGTTAGCGATCGCAATTCGTGCAGACAATCAAGATATTACTGGTTTTGACAGTCTCAAAAATAAAAAAATCGCAGTCCAAATTGGCACAACTGGGGCTGCAAAGGCTAAAAGTGTTCCTGGGGTGCAAATTCGGAGTTTTGATTCAGCACCTATAGCCCTACAAGAATTGTCCAATGGTAATGTGGATGCGGTAATTAATGATGCACCTGTTACTTTATATGCCATTAATACGGGCAATCTCAAGGGAATTAAAGTAGTAGAGCAATTACTGACAGAGGAGTTTTATGGAATTGCTACAGCTAAAGATTCGCTCAATTTGGCATTGATAAATGATGGTTTAGATAGAGTGCTGAAAAATGGAACTTATGCCCAAATTTACCAAAAATGGTTTAAAACCAAACCGCCATCATTACCAGATAAATCACCATTTGAGAATCAAACTAACACTAACGCACCTAAAATATTTACTTCAATTGACATAATTTTACAGGCTTTTCCAAATCTATTGCAGGGTGCATTGGTAACGTTACAATTGACAATCCTTTCTGTACTGTTTGGTTTAATTAGCGGTTCGCTGATTGGTATTATACATCTTTCTCGTATCGCACCTGTGCGTTGGATAGCGAGAGCGTATGTAGATTTTTTTCGGGGAACACCTTTGCTGGTACAAATTTTTATGATTTACTTTGGTTTCCCAGCAATTTTGCAAGAACTTGGTTTGACATTTACTTTTGATCGCCTAACCGCTGGGGTAATTGCCTTAAGTTTGAATAGCGCTGCATACATTGCCGAAGTTGTCCGTGCTGGGATTCAATCAATTGAAACAGGACAAGCAGAAGCAGCACAATCATTAGGTTTGAGTTCTGTGCAAACCATGAGTTATGTGATTTTTCCCCAAGCTTTCCGGCGGATGATTCCACCTTTGGGTAATGAGTTTATCAGTTTATTGAAAGATACTAGCTTAGTTTCTGTGATTGGGTTTGAAGAATTACTACGTAAAGGACAGCTAATTGTTGCTGACAACTATCGCGCCTTTGAAATTTATGCGGGTGTAGCAGTGGTGTATTTGTGTTTGACGTTACTTTCTTCACAGGTATTTAGCCGCTTAGAAGTATGGATGAATCCGGTTAAACGCTAGAAGAAATACTATACCTAATAATTTTTGGGTAAAAAATAGCTGTAGAGGTTAAAAGCTTTCTTAGTCAATCAACTATTTCGGAGTTGCAAAAATTTCTCTTAGAGAATCCGAAAAGCAGCAAATTCAGTGTGGAGATTTAGCATATACCTATAAATAAGTCATGGTAGATATGAATCTAAAGCTGAGATTTAAACCAGTTTCTCACAGTTGGGTTGCTCTACATCCACAGCCTAAAGGAGTAATTCAATTTATTGCAGGGGCATTTTTTGGTACTTTTAACCCCATGCTTTTCTATCGTTATCTGCTTCAATCTCTATTTGAGCAGGGATATACGATTATTATTCTGCCGTTTAATTTTACTTTTGATCATTATGTAGAAGCTGGATTTCTCATCAGAGAGCAGTATGAAATTTTGCCAGAGCTTGTGAGGATGGCCACTGTTAATAAATACGATTATGAAGCATATCTAGATGATAAAAACTTTTCTTGGATTGGACATAGCCTTGGCTGTAAATATATCTCTTTGTTAGAAGGATTTACTGCACTACCTCCAGAGCCTCAAGATAGAGAAAAGTTTATTCGTAACCTTCTATCTAATACTTCCAATAAGTCACAAATAGAAAGTGCGATCGCAGATATTAATATTCTCTTTGAAGAACTTAAACAAAAGATTTTAGAAGTTCAAAAACTAATTCGCACTTACGTAAATCGTGAAATCAAAATTAACAGTATCTTCATTAAAGGGCAGGTTTCTATCCTATTAGCACCTGCTATTGCTGACACAGGGAGTGCAATTCGTCCTCAATGTATAGCGGATATCATTGATAACCTTGGTTTTGGTGTGAAACCAACTGTTGAAGAAACTCAGAACTTAATCAAGGATAGTGGACTATTTAATATTATGGGTTTAGTCTGTTTTAAATCAGATAATATTGCTAAATCCACCTGTGAATGGTTTACTAATATTCTGCAAAAGCCACCTCAAAATTTACGAAAATCTTTAGCTGGTGGACATTTTAGACCTCTAGGTATTCAACTAGCCAAGTATGTGATTAATCTTTTTGATAAAACATTGATTGTATCAGTTCAAGAACGAAATAGAGGATTTGAACATAATGTTATTCAGTTACTAGAGGAACTAAAAGAGAAATCAACATAATGGGCATTGGTATGGTGCAAGAGAAAAGCTTCTCCCCTCTGCTCCCTGCTCTCTGCCCCCCCTGCTTCTTCCTCATCTCCCTCATCCTCCCCACTCCCTATACTTCTTTCATAATCCCAACTCTTCTGGAAAACCAAGCATAATGTTTAGGTTTTGGACGGCGGCTCCTGATGCGCCTTTACCCAGGTTGTCAAGACGAGCCACTAGCAACACTTCTTTGGTAGTATCATTAGCGAATACAAAAATCTGAACAATATTGGTGTCGTTGATTGCAATCGCATCCAGAAATATTCCGTCTCGCAACAGAGTAGAATCTTGGTATGGAGCAACCTGCACAAATTTTTCACTTTGGTAGTAGTTAGCGATCGCTTGATGAATAACCTCACCTGATGGTGGATTCTCCAAAGTCCCCAGCGGCAAAGGCACCTGTACCAGCATCCCCTGCTCAAAATCCCCTACTGCCGGTACAAACAGCGGCGGTGATGCTAACCCTGAGTAATAATGCATTTCTTTAACGTGCTTATGCCCAAACTGCAAACCGTAGATACCGTAGGGATAAAATGACTCTGCTCCGGCTTGTTGATCGTGGAAAGTATGATACTGTTTGATAAGATTCTTCCCACCGCCAGAGTAACCTGACACTGCATTAACAGTGATAGGAAAGTTGTTGTTTAGCAGTCCCTTAGCAATCAACGGACGGATACAAGCTAAAAATCCTGTAGGATAACAACCCGGATTGCTGACAAACTGGGCGCTGCCAATCTTCTCTCGCTGTTCTGGATTGAGTTCAGGGAAGCCATATACCCAGTCCTTAGCTGTGCGATGGGCAGTACTAGCATCAAGGATCTTAACCCTAGTATTACTTACCAAGCTAACAGCTTCGCGGGCTGCATCATCAGGTAGACAGAGAATGACAACATCGACGGCATTGATTAGTTTAGCTCGCTCAGATGCATCCCTACGTTTAGATGCTTCAATGCTAACTAACTCGATATCATCCCGTTGGTTGAGACGTGAGTAAATTTGTAAGCCTGTGGTTCCTGATTCGCCATCAATAAAAATCTTGGGTTTAGTAATCATGCGTTCAGCATCCTTAGATGTCAGTGGAATTTCAAAACAGCTATCAGTTATCAAAGTTTAAAATGGGAATTTAGACCCCAAATCAAACTTACCACGCAATAGTGATGGAGAACTAAGACAAATATAATTGCAGATATGTGTTTGAGAATAACAGTCTTTTTTGTTGACTCTTGTGTAGAGACAATCATCCAACAATAACCAACAACAATTTTTTATCACCTGAAGCCATAGCTTAGAAAGTGATTTAAAGTACAATGCAACAACTATTCATCGCACTGACTTTTTACGTCATCTGAAAAACTAAAAGATAAAATTATAAAGAACCCTTAGAACATAATCATGTCAGCTATTCAAACAACTGTGGTTCTTGCTATGACGGCCGATGGAAAAATTAGTGCCGTAGATCCTAAAGCACCCCGTGATTCCGATGCAACGGATCAAGCACACGTGGAGTATCAAGCCTCCCTTGCTGATTTAATCTTAGTAGGAGCGGGGACGATTCGGGCTGAGGGGGGAACTTTTACAATTCGCAATCCCGAACTGTTAGCAGCACGTAAGGTTCGAGGTCAGTCTCCCCAGCCCATTACCTGCGTTGTCTCAGGTTCCCTTGACCTATCGCTAGACTTGCCTTTTTTAAGCCAGGACATTGAGCGATGGATATTTACAACACGAGCTGGTTTGGAACGCAATTGTGATACAACAACCTTGCAAAAACTGGCTGAATTAATTGATTTGGGAGATACAGATATAGACTGGGATCAGGCTTACACTTTGATGGCAAAGCGAGGTATTCGCAAGATCGTTGCTTTGGGAGGCGGCTCTTTAACAGCTGCTTTATTGCAAGCAGGGCGAATTGATGATTGGTGGTTGACAATTTGGCCTGTCATTTTTGGAGGAAAGGACGCGCCTAGCCCAGTGGAGGGAAAGGGTTTTCTTCCCAATGCTGCGCCTCATCTCCAACTCGTGGAAACTCGTCAGGTTGGAAGTCAGTTGTTTTTACACTACCGCACACTAAACTGATTTTGTTCGCGTAGCATCTTGTAGAGAGGACTAAAGTCCTTACTACAAACCAAAGTTTTTATGATGATATTTTGACGGTTATCATATTATTTCAAGGATTGATTTTTTGCAGGGAAAAATGTTGTTTCACCACATTTAAGCGTGAACAGTTCCAATAATCAATATGGGAAACAATCAAACCATCAGAGTTAAGACCTAATTCACTCCAACCAGGAATAGAAATCCGTGGCTTCCAGGGGAGAGGAGTATTCCAGCTGAGTGTCCACTCAGTTTTTATTGTGTTTCCTAAGCGTTGAATATTATGTAAGTCCATCTTGGGATCTAAAAACCAAGTTTGGATAAAATTAATCATTTCTTTATAACGTTTAACGCCACTAAATTTATTCAGTGGGTCTTGAAAATAAACATCTGGAGCGTAAATATTGTAAGTTTGATTGACTGGGAATCTTTGATAATCTTCTTTGAGAATTTCAATAATATCCATGATCATATAGATATATCTGTAAATTGGTTTAATATGAAAGCGTGGCGCGGATAGAAATCTCTGTTAAAAATTGAAATCAACTCTCATTCCATAAAAGTTCTAACTGATGCCGCCAAGCAGTGAGGACTTGTTCTCGCGCTTCTGGGGTTTGATTTATTTCACCCATCAATCCTTCTGCATAAAAGCGTTCTAAGCTTTGCATAGTAGCTTGCAGAGATTGTCCTTGCTGTTTTGCTGCCTGGATAATTTGCTGGATGCGGCTTTCAATTAGTCGATTAAAGACATTATTTAATCTAGCCTCATAGAGAGATACTAGTCGGTTGATTGCATTGGACAAATCTGCACTCATTAAAGTAGCACTGTTATGTTGAAATACCCCCCAAAGCACGCCTTCATAGAAAGCGTAACGTACTTCCTGAGTGTCATCAAAGTTAGCTTCTAGGAACTGTTCTAAAAATGGTTGGGCTTCTTGGATGGGCACAATAGGTAGTAAAACTCGCAGCCAAGTATTATCTTCGGAAAGCAGCACCAACAGCCGAAAAGTAGAAGTGTCTACTTGCCACGATCCAGGAGCGATGGCACTAACAGCCGATGTGCCAAATAATTCTGTTAGCGTAGCCGTAATTTCTTCAGGTGTCATAACTTTTATAAAATTTTGGCTGAAAACTCTAGATTAGCGCAGAGGTGTATCAGCTTATTCAAGAAAACGCTCTGCTGCTTGTCAGATAATTTTCAAGTAAAGATTTCAGTTACCCGAAACACGCAATAGGGGCGCACAGTTATATGTACGCCCCCACGAATAAATGTATTTCACTGAATTGAAATATGTGATTTAAATCATCGAATTGCTCAAAAATACGATGCCGATCGCACAAAAAGCGAAGCCAGCAATGCTCATTTTCCAGGATAAAATTCGGTTGATTTCTCCCATGCCCATTGCACCACCAATTTCTCTGGCGCTCATGGCAACCGCAAACAGAGTTAAGGTAATGCCTATTATGTAGGCGACTAGTGGTATTATTTCTACCCCAATAATAGATTCAGCATTAGCGTAACCCTGAAATAAACCAGTACTAATGCCCACCAAAGCAAGTATCATAAAGTTTGCTTGATTTGGCATCATCAGCATAGTACCTAAAACAATGGTAGAAATGGCTATCGCTATTTCTGTGCTTGGGACATTTACCTGTAATATATGCATTACAATACCCAAGACTGTTGCTAAGACAAAACATCCGGCGATCGCAGCGCCACGAGCAAACACAGATGAGAGTAAGCCAATAGCAACAATACCAACCAAACAATCCAAGCTAATTACTGGATCTGCCAATCCCCAGAGAAAGCCTTCCCAGATGTTAGAGATGGTATGATCAACTAGTGTTCCACTCAATGAACTCAGTAAGCTAATTAAAATTAAAGCTGCGATCGCCCCAATATGACGACGCATTAATTTCGAGGTATAAAATTCTCGTGAAGCACGGAATCGTGATAGTTTGGTTTTGAACATCGCTATATGCCAAATTAGTTTTTTCGGTAATCTATACTACCCATATACCCAAAAAAACTAACCTAACTTTTCACGGTATCTGGAAAACCTCTCTTCTATTTCTCTCTCCTCGCAGGAGAGAGACTTTGAATTCCTGCTTTGAAAGTTGATTTTACGTGGACTTTTCCACATGACGTGAAAAGTCAGTTTAATTACGAATTACGAATTACGAATTACGAATTAGTAATTATTTGGTCATTGGTCATTGATAAAAAAAGGGATAAGCTCAAAAGCCTATCCCCCAAAAAATCAACTAATCAATGTATCAAGTTCCTGAAGTCCAAGAATTGATGTACTCAACTTGGTCAGTAGTTAAAGAATCAATGTAAATACCCATTGCTTGCAACTTCAAACGAGCAATTTCTTGATCTACCTCGGTGGGAATTGAGTGCAAACCAGGTTCCAATTTACCTTTATTCTTCACTAGGTATTCACAAGCCAAAGCTTGGTTTGCAAAACTCATATCCATTACTGCGCTGGGGTGTCCTTCAGCCGCAGCTAGGTTAATCAAGCGTCCTT
>JBGTMK010000577.1:0-5108 GCA_041743605.1 Nostoc sp. | reverse complement strand
AAATCAGGGTTTTGGCTATTGTTTGCGTAAGTCCTGATTTTGTATGAAATTCTTGAGTATTGTGAATTTCTTGTAAAGACATAAACGCCTGACAGAGAATTATGTAGTTTTAGTGAAGCTCAATTGGGTTTTTCAGCAACGAAATTGCATAGCTAAGATGAATTTATCGGTGATTTTAATAAGAAACAAAGTCAAACAACCTTCCTGACATATAGAGTTTAAGTTTCACCAAAAATACTCAACTTAATCTTAATGATAACTTCAGCATTTTTTAAATTTATTTACAGGAAAAGAGGAATTACTGCACATATAAAAATAAATAAAGTATTAAGATCGTTAGCAGGTTGGCATAAAAAAGATTATATCCATGTATTAAGAAATCATATTTTCAGACTATTACCTTCATAATTTAGGCAGAGCAGGTAGGCAAAAGTGTTTTCTAAAAAGGTGCAGAGCTACATTAACCAAATCATCATTGCCCCATCAGAAATACAACAGGATGAAAAAGTATTTTGCCAGCAGGCGGATACCGCTCCTCTGATGATTTGGATGTCTGGATACAATGCACTTTACTGTTACTTCAATTCCAATTGGCTGGAGTTTACTGGCACAACAACAGGTACATCTGCATTTGTGCAAGGAGAGGAGATAGGCAATCTCTGGACTTGTAGTGTCCATCCAGAAGATAGACAGCGATGTGAAGATATATACCTAAAAGCATTTGCTGTACATGATTTCTTCCAGAGGCAATATCGCTTGCGTCGGGCTGATGGCGAATATCACTGGATTTTAGATACAGCCGCGCCAAGATTTGCAGCAGATGGTAGCTTTGTCGGTTATATCGGTTATTGTATTGATCTAACAGAAGTGCCGAGAGTGGTATGCCAATCTTCCCTAACAGAAAGCTGCTCGCCATCTACGAATTCCTCTCGCCGCTTACGTAAAATTACAGGAAAGAAACAAGCATCAGAATTAGCAAAAGCACTAGAACAAGTGCAAGCTGAAACTACAAAACGCCAAGCAGTTGAAGCACAGTTAAGCCAAAAAACATCAGAGTTGGCAGCGATTTTGCAAGTGCTTCCTGATTTGTACTTTCGTCTCAATGCTGATGGAACTATCCTAGATTACAAGTCAGGAAAGGATCAGAGTCTAGATATTCCACCAGGAGATTGCCAGGGCAAGAGTTTGCGAGAATGTTTACCTACTGGTGTAGGCGATCGCTTCCAGCAAGGAATAACTCAAGTACTTGAAACTCAATATGAAGTCAGTTTTGAATATACCTTACCGCTACCAGAAAAAAACAATATTTTTGAAGCTAGGTTATTACCATTACCAGACCAGCAAATTATAGTTCTTGTCCGCGACATCTGCGAAAAAACTCAAGCAGCATTAATAGAAAGCGATGCCAAGTTTCGCAGCATTGTGGAAAATGCCAATAACGTTATTTTTTCGCTGACACTTGAAGGAATATTTTCCTACGTTTCTCCTAACTGGACAGAAGTTTTTGGGCATGAGGTTGCAGAGGTTGAAGGCAAATCATTTATTCCCTTTATACATCCCGATGATGTGCATATCTGTGTCGATTATTTTCAAAGAATTTTGACAACAGGCAAGAAACAAGAGGCAATTGAATATCGAGTAAAACACAAACATGGTAGTTGGCGATGGCATACAAGCAACTCTTCTGCTATTAAAGATGCCAATGGTAATATTGTAAACTTCGTTGGTATTTGCCATGACACCACTGATCGCAAACAAGCAGAAATTGCACTCAAAGAAAGCGCCCAACGGGAAGCACTACTCAATCGTCTTTCTAATCAGATTCGAGCTTCCTTGGATCTCAATTACATTGTAGAAACAGCAGTGCAGGAGATTCACAACTTATTCCAGATCGATCGCTGCGCTTTCTTTTGGTATCGGCAAGACGCTGATGTACCATACTGGGATAAAGTATATGAGGCGAAAAGTTCCTTTTTACCCTGTCTGCTTAACAACCAACAAGCAATTAATGCAGAAATCGAACTAATCGCAGCCAAAACTTTGAACGGAGAAATCATCCGTATTAATGATGTAGAGACTGTGGGCGATTCCATAGCACGGCAGTTTTTGCAGGATTTTGGTTTCACTGCCTTTATGTCACTGCCTGTACACACTCAGTCTGGTGAAATTTGCACATTTAGCTGTGGTTATTGTAGTAGTTTCCGACCTTGGCTGGACAACGAAGTAGAATTATTACAAGCAGTTACAGTTCAACTAGCGATCGCTATTGACCAAGCTAAACTTTACACCCAAAGTCGTATCGCCGCCCAAACTGCCCAAGATAAAGCCCAGCAACTAGAAGCGGCGCTGCTAAAACTTCAACAAACTCAAGCGCAACTGATTCAAACTGAAAAAATGTCCAGTTTGGGACAATTGGTTGCAGGTATTGCCCACGAAATCAATAATCCCGTCAATTTTATTTACGGCAATATTAGCCACGCCCGTGAATATACCAAGGATTTGCTGTACTTAATAGATCTTTATCAACAGAGTTACTGCCCACCAACACCAGAAATTCACCAACAAATTTACACCATTGATTTAGATTTTCTCAAGCAAGATTTGCCCAAAATCCTGGATTCTATGAACATGGGAGCCGAACGCATTCGGCAGATTGTCCTGTCTTTACGCAATTTTTCTCGCCATGATGAAGACGGCACAAAGGCAGTGGATATTCATGAAGGTATTGATAGCACCTTGCTGCTATTGCAAAATCGCCTCAAAGCCAAACCAGGAAATCCCGAAATCCAAGTAATCCGAGAGTACGGCAACCTGCCACCAATAGTCTGTCACGCTGGACAAATGAATCAGGTGTTTATGAATCTGTTGACAAATGCGATCGATGTCTTGGAAGAGTCATTAGTCATTAGTCATTTGTCATTAGTAAACAACACTGAACAAAGGACAAATGACCAAGGACATAGGCGCTTCGCCTTCCCGCAGGGTATGACTTTTCCACAAATTCGTATTCGCAGCTTTATTCAAGAAGACCGTGTAATCATTAGCTTTGCTGATAATGGCCTAGGCATGACCGAGGAAGTACGCAAACGCCTATTTGATCCCTTCTTCACTACAAAACCTGTGGGTAAAGGCACGGGCATGGGTTTGTCAATTAGCTACCAGATTGTTGTCAACAAACATGGTGGCCAAATCCAGTGTATTTCAGCACCAGGACAAGGTTCTGAGTTTGTGGTTATGATTCCACTACAGGAGCAACCCTCAACGTAGACATTACAAAATTTTAACCTAAATTTAATCAAAAGTTAACCTACTGATTGTTAACTGAGATTAATTCACTTTTTGCTGCAACATTTGAACCCCTCAAAAAACCTGAAAATTTCAGGGATTGGAGGGATTATTTTTCTTGATTCTGACTCCTGAATTCTGTTTGGTAAAGTGTTGCAGTGAAATTAATTTAAAAACTTTGTAATGGTAGTACTATCTTTGCGTAGGCGTAGCCCAACCCAGGCATCGCACCTTTGAAAAAATCCCTGAGTACAAATAATAGAAGGTTGGGATGATACAACCCCAAAGTCAAAATAGTATCACCTACACACACGTTATCCACCTAAGTCATGTCATTGACATAGACATTCCCCAATGGTCTGGAGATCCCATAGTAGAATTTGAAACTGTAGCTGAACTAAATAATGATGGCTATTACCTGCGTCGTTTCTCCTTGGGGGAACACAGTGCTACCCATATCAACGCCCCTAACAGTTTTCATAGTTCTGCCGTGGGAATTGACCAATATCCAGCCCAATCTTTAGTTGTACCTGCGGTGGTCATCAATATTTGCCAGGCCACGGCGGTTAATCCTGATTATGCCCTGACTATTGCTGATGTTTTGGCTTGGGAAGAAGAATATGGTGAAATTTCTCCAGGCTGCATAGTTATACTGAATACTGGTTGGCAAAAAAAGTGGTTGGATAAAAGTGCATTCCTCAATCACGATTCTCAAGGAATTGCCCACTTTCCAGGCTTTGGCAGCGATGCGGCTCAATTTTTACTGGATGAACGGCAAATAGCTGGGGTAGGAATTGATACTCATGGTGTAGACCCTGGACAGGATAACAGTTTTGCGATTAACCGTCTAGTTTTAGAACGACCGCGTATTGTGTTGGAAAATCTGACAAATTTGGATCAACTGCCACCTAAAGGTACTACTCTAGCGATCGCACCTCTAAGATTACGTGGTGGTTCTGGTTCTCCTGTGGGGGTGTTGGCGTTCGTCCCTTAATTTTTATATCTATATTTGGTGATCATACCAATTTCCTAAACTTGAGGATAACCTAGAAAGCAAGCAAACTTAATACACAAAGTTTCAGTAGATCATCAGCCGGAGATTTTCAAAATGACAACTCCGCTATCTTGCCGCAATTATATAGACGGTCAATGGTTGAGTGCTATAGGAGAAGCAACCCTAGAAAGTCGCAACCCTGCCGACAAAACCGAAGTGGTGGCCACATTTCCCCGTTCTCAAGTTAAAGATGTAGATACAGCAGTAGCCGCAGCCCGCAAAGCCTACCGCAGTTGGCGCACAGTCCCCGCCCCAGCTAGGGCAGAATACATCTTTCGCCTCGGGGAAATATTACTCCAGCATAAGGAAGAACTTGCCCAGTTAATCAGTCGGGAAATGGGTAAACCCTTGACAGAAGCCAGGGGAGATGTCCAAGAAGGTATTGATTGTGCCTTTTACAGTGCTGGCGAAGGCCGGCGACTATTTGGGCAAACCACACCGTCGGAAATGTCCAATAAATTCGCTATGACTGTGCGGATGCCCATAGGAGTCTGTGCCTTAATTACTCCCTGGAATTTCCCCGTGGCAATTCCTTGCTGGAAAGCTATGCCAGCCTTGGTATGTGGTAATACAGTTATTCTCAAACCTGCTGAAGATACTTCCGCCTGTGCAACTAAATTAATTGAAATTTTTCAACAAGCAGGTTTACCACCAGGAGTAATTAACTTGGTGCATGGTGTGGGAGAAGAAGCGGGGAAAGCTTTAGTTGAGCATCCCAATGTAGATTTAGTATCTTTTACTGGTTCTTCAGAAACGGGTGCTTTTGTTG
>JBGTMK010000576.1:0-4664 GCA_041743605.1 Nostoc sp. | reverse complement strand
AGATCCTGGTTATTGCTTTATGCCTTTGTTGGTATGCAGCTAGGATGGTTTCTCAGACCATTTTTTGGTGCCCCTGACTCTAAATTTGAGTTATTTCGGGCGGTGAAGGGGAACTTTTATTTAGATATTGTAGCGGCAATTTCCGAAATTTTAGGTTTCCGTTAATCTCAAACTTAATTTTTTTGAGATAAAGAATTCCCAGTACCACCACGACGAACTTTAATTAACTCAGCACAGATACTAACTGCAATTTCTTCTGGTGTTAAAGCACCAATATCTAAACCAATTGGCGCATATATCTGATGTAAAAATTCCGGTTCGTAACCTTCAGCTTGCAGTATTTTGTACACCGTGTTAACTCGTTTATTGCTGCCAACCATACCGATATATTTTACTTGAGACTTGCATAGCAAGCGTAAAACTGCTAAATCTTGTAAATAACCTCTAGTAACTAAAGCAACATATAAATTAGTATTTTGATCTAATATCTCTTGAATTGAGATGATAGGTTCTGCTAACACCCGTGACGCTTCAGGAAATCTTTTCTTTGTGGCAAACTCTGAGCGCTCGTCTTGTACAATAACTTGAAAACCTGCTATTTTGGCAACCTCAGTTAACGAAAGAGCAATATGTCCTGCACCAACAATCAGAAGTGTTGGTGGTGCTAGCAAAGGTTCAATTAATGCTGTGGTGTGTAAAGATGCAATTACTTCTGTTTCTAATAAGAGGTAAGGTTTTTTATCTATATTAAAAGGCGTGATAATACTTCCTAAACGTCCAGATATTAAAATATCTATAATCTGATTAACTAAGCTTAAGCTTTCACTACCTGACCATAACTCTAATAACACTTGCATTATGCCACCACAAACGCCTTGAGTTTCTCGTTGCGGTGCGCCAGATAAATCAATTTCTACAAATTTTTTTTTACCTGTTTGCAGTACTTGCAAAGCTTGCTGATAAACTTTTGCTTCTCCAGCACCACCGCCAATTGTTCCCACTGTTTTACCATTAGCGCTAATGAACATTTTCGCGCCTACCTCTCTAGGTGTTGAACCTTTAGTGCTAATGACGGTGGCTAAAACTACAGAACTCTTTTTTAAGGTTTTTGCTAGTTGTTGGTAGAAGTCAAGCATTTGTCAATATTACCTGTAATATCATGTCTGTCTAGCTTGCAAACAATTAATTACGCTAGCGCAGCGGTAGCGAGTCCGCGTTCGCTTTTAGCGTCTGTCTTCGACACGCTGCGCGAACGTAGAGAGCGTCATTACGAATTACGCTGATTAGGAGAGTTCACCAAATTATGGGTAGGCATAGCCCGTCGTAGACATCGCTCTTGATCTCAGCATACACCGCAGCTTTGGGACAAATATTTAGAGAATGAACTCTGTAGATTGAAAATAGTTCCAAATTCCATAGTCAAGGCAGTTCTTGCTGAAGGCAGAAGAGAACCCACGTTTAAAAACGTGGGATTGAAGTAAGATCGCACTGGCTCCCTTGTGTCTCGTGCTAGGCATCTCGACACAAATCTTTTTATACTAGTGGGCTGCTAGATCCACGACTAAAGTTTTTATTAACACTTCTTTCCTTCTGCCTTTCCATTTCTTTGTCAGCATTTGCGATCGCTAACTCTGGCAGCATACTGCATATTAAACTAAAAACGGACGTGCCAGAAAAAAGCTAGAAACTGATTTAGCATCTACCGGTTCTCCCTCCAGAATCGCTTTCTCCAATTCTTCGGGAGTCAAAAATACAGTTTCGATATCCTCGTCTCCATCTTGTGGTGGTGGTGTTTCCAGCTTTTCTAAATCTCGCGCCAGAAAAGCATAGATAATTTCATCAGAATAGCCGGGAGCCAAGAAAAATTCGCCTAGTTTGTCCCATTTTTTGGCACTATAACCAGTTTCTTCTTCAATCTCACGCTGTATTGTCTCTAAAGGTTCTTCATTTGCTTCCACAGTTCCCGCCGGAAATTCTAATATCCGTCCCTGAATTGCAAAACGATACTGGCGCACCAGTACAAGTTTGCCCTCTGGCGTTATCGGCACAGCTAAAGCACCACCAGGGTGACGAATACATTCCCATTCTCCTTCCGATTTATTAGGTAAACGCAAGCGATTAACTTCAAAATCAAACTTGCGTCCCTTATAAAATAAGCGTTGTTTCAACAGTTGTGGTAATTCTCTACCTAATGGCATAATAAAATCTGATTATCTGTGAATACAGAGGCGAAATCAGCGTTCTTCTGCGTTTAAGGATGGTAATCTTAGTTGCCCATCAATAAATGTACATCAGAACAGTCTACTTCTTTTAGCAGTTCTTTAATAACACACCCAGAAACTGGTTCTATCCAATCTGGGGCAATTTCTGCCAGTGGTACTAACACAAAAGCCCGATCCCGCATTCGTGGATGGGGAATCTGGAGATTTGGTACATCTACAATAAAGTCATCAAATAATAACAAATCTAAATCCAGAATTCGTGGCCCCCAGCGTTCCTGACGCACACGCCCAAATTGTTGTTCAATTCCTAATAAAATTTCTAATAATTGCTGGGGTAGCATTTCTACTTGCAATATGATGCAGCCATTTAGGTAATCTGGCTGTGGTGGCCCCACGGCTTTAGTTTGATACCAATTGGATCTGGCTTTTAAAGAAATACCTGGCGTTTGGGCTAAAGTTTCTATAGCTGTTTCTAAAATTGTTTGTGAATCGCCCATATTACTACCAAGGGCAACAGCACTGCGTCTGAGCTTTGCTTCGGCGTTCCTAGCCGTGGGTATTACCATAATACCTTTAAGTAAGCTATTTTCAGGTTGTTCTTGCGGATACTTCGGTATGCCTGTGCCAGAAAATGTCAATATTTTTTTATATTCCCAATAGTGATCAAATTTGCAATATTTTACAAAACTAAATTAACCAAATCTAAAAAACATTATTTGCTGGTGAATTCAGTTAATTATTTATAGGATATTATACTAACACAGAGGTGGTGCGCTAACCCCAAAGCTGATTGATGGTGGTTATATAGTTACTACTTTGAGCAAGGAACTGACGTGGGGAAGCTTACCTCCTGGTTCAAGCGAAGACCAACTAATTTGAGTGACTTTGGACAAGGAGGAACAAATGAGAGCTAACCACCAGCAAATCTGGCGCAGACGAGGCAGTTACTGAGCAAAATGAAAATTTTACCATCTAGGATGAAGGCCAATCAGGCAACTGGCGGTAAACCACTCTATCGTCGTTTATGGTTTTGGGCAAGCTTGGGTATAGGTGGTGGGATATTTGCCTTGATCTACGGCATTAATTCAATAGACCAGACTTTGCCGAATCAGACCGAGTTAAATGCCGTACTCAGAGAGCAAACACTCACTATTAAAGCTGCTGATGGCACCATATTACAACAACAAGGTGAAGCGACCAGAGAACAGCTAAAGCTAGAACAAATACCAGATAATTTAAAAAAAGCTTTCATCGCTTCAGAAGATAAAAGATTTAAAGAACACAACGGAGTTGATCCGCAAGGGATTGTCAGAGCAGGTTTGAATAATTTGCGATCGCAAGGTGTGGTTGAAGGTGGTAGCACCATCACCCAACAACTAACGCGGATTCTCTTTTTGAAACAAGAGCAGACAATCTGGCGCAAACTCAAAGAAGTCCGCCTTGCTCAAAAAATGGAGCAAGAATTAACCAAAGATCAGATTCTAGAGCGTTACCTGAATCTGGTTTATTTGGGCGCTGGAGCTTACGGTGTGGCAGATGCATCTTGGGTATACTTTAGTAAATCGCCAGATCAACTTTCTTTAGCGGAAATGGCAACGATTGCTGGATTAGCTCCTGCTCCTAGCTTATACGCCCCAGATAAGAATCCAGACGCGGCAAAACGGCGGCGCGACTTAGTATTAATAAGGATGCAGGAAGATGGAATTATTACACCAGAGCAAAGACAGGCAGCTGCTCAAGAGTCATTAACCCTGAAAAGTAGTTTACCTAAGCGAGTGCAAGTAGAATCGCCCTACTTTACCACCTACATCCAAAAAGAATTACCGAAGTATGTTTCTTCTGATGTCCTAGCGAGTGGGGGTTTAGTAGTAGAAACCACCCTGAATCCGACTTGGCAAAAAGTGGCAGAAGAGGCAGTTGCCAAAACGCTGCGAAATCAAGGACGCTGGGAGAACTTTAAGCAAGCATCAATGGTGGCCATTGACCCCCGTAACGGTGAAATTAAGGCAATGGTTGGGGGAAAAGACTTTGGTAAAAACCAGTTTAATCGGGTTACTCAGGCGCAAAGGCAGCCAGGATCGACATTCAAAGGGTTTGTATATGCTACTGCGATCGCTAGCGGTAAAAGCCCCTACGATGCCTACCAGGATGCGCCCTTTGTTGTAGATGGTTATGAACCAAAAAACTATAGCGAAAGGTTTCGAGGTTCCATGAATATCCGAGACGCTCTCACCAGTTCTATTAATGTGATTGCGGTGAAAGTGTTGATTGATATGGGATTTACGCCAACGATTAAACTTGCCCATGATATGGGGATAAAATCTGAACTCAAGCCTACCTATTCTTTAGCCCTCGGCTCAAATGAAGTCAATCTGCTAGAGTTAACCAGCGCCTACGGCAGCTTTGCAACTCAGGGATTGCATACAGAATCTCATGGTATTA
>JBGTMK010000575.1:0-6897 GCA_041743605.1 Nostoc sp. | reverse complement strand
GATTATTGGGGCAATTGGTGCCGACCCCAACGGCAACCAAAGTGCTGGGGAGAGCTACGTGGTGTTTGGCAGCAGCAGTGGCTTTGGAGCTAGCCTCAATCTCTCCGATCTAGATGGCAGCAACGGCTTCGTGATCAACGGCATTGATGAGCTTGACCAATCAGGTTTCTCTGTTAGCAGTGCTGGAGATATCAACGGCGATGGCATCGATGAAGTGATTATTGGGGCAAGAAATGCTACAGAGAGCTACGTAGTGTTTGGCAGCAGCAGTGGCTTTGGAGCTAGCCTCAATCTCTCCGATCTAGATGGTAGCAACGGCTTTGTGATCAACGGTATCGATCAACGTGACTACTCAGGTTTCTCCGTTAGTAGTGCCGGAGACTTCAACGGCGACGGTTTGGACGACCTAATTATCGGAACACCAAATGCCTTCCCCAACGGTCTTCGATTGGCTGGGGGGAGCTATGTAGTGTTTGGCAGCAGCAGTGGCTTTGGAGCTAGCCTCAACCTCTCCGACCTAGATGGCAGCAACGGCTTTGTGATCAACGGCATTGATGAGCTTGACCAATCAGGCGTTTCGGTTAGCAGTGCCGGAGACTTCAACGGCGACGGCTTTGACGACCTGATTATTGGGGCATCTTTTGCCTCCCTCTACGGACAGGAACGTGCTGGGGAGAGCTACGTGGTCTTTGGTAGCAGTAGCGGCTTTGGATCAGTCCTCAACCTCTCGTCTCTGGATGGCAGCAACGGCTTACTAATCAAGGGCATCAATGCAGGTGGCCTCGGACTCTCACGCCAATCTGTTAGCAGTACTGGAGACATCAATGGCGACGGCTTTGATGACCTAATTATTGGGGCATACGATGCTGACTCTAACGGCAAGCAAGGTGCTGGAGAGAGCTACGTCATATTTGGTTTTGCGGCTAAAGCTACCACCAAAGAAGATACCTCTGTTAACATCCTTGCCAGCACTATCCTCAGCAGATATACAGATATTGAGGGTGATATCTTAAGCATTAGTGATTTCACCAACCCTGCTAACGGCACACTCACCTTCAACAATAACGGCACTCTAGGGGATGCCAGTGATGACTACTTCATCTACACCCCTAATGCCAACTACAACGGTGCTGACAGTTTTATTTATACTGTCAGTGACGGCAATGGCGGCACTATTGCTGGTACTTTTAACTTGAACATTAAGCCAGTGAATGACGCACCAGTTGCAGTCCATGATACTGTGACTGCTGCCAAAAATACTGCTGTGAAGATTCAAGCTAATACCCTGCTGGCTAATGATACTGATATTGATAGCACCAGCCTCAGCATCACTGGTGTCAGTGGTGCAGCCAATGGTACTGCGGTGCTGAAAAATAACGGCACTCCCAACAACTTAGCAGATGACTTCATCGTGTTTACCCCAAATTGCGGGTTTAGTGGTGCAGCTAGCTTTAATTACACTATCACTGATGGTCAACTTACCAGCACTGCTAAGGTTACTGTCCAAGTGGGCGATCGCCTTTTTGGTGGCAACGGCAACGACCACCTCAACGGCACCCCCGGTAATGACTACCTCAGTGGCGGTAATGGCAATGATACCCTTGTTGGCGGTAATGGCAATGATACCCTTGTTGGCGGCAATGGCAATGACCTGTTGTTCGGAGGTTTTGGTAATGATATCCTCACAGGTGGCAATGGCAAAGATAAATTTGTCTTGGCTGCAACACAAGGTACTGATACTATTACCGACTTCTCCAAGGGCATTGACTTGATAGGGTTGTCTGGTGGTCTGACCTTCGGTCAACTGAGCTTCGCTGGTAACAAGATCATTGTTAACGCTACTGATGAAATCTTGGCAACCTTGACTGGAATTAATACCACCACACTTACTGCCACTAATTTTACTATTGTCTAGTATCCAATTAGGGGAGCAAAGTCCTGCTCCCCCAAAAAAGCAGTCATAATTCATCACAGGCTATCGATTTAAAATTCTGGATAGCAATAAAATCTTTGCAACAGATTAATCATTTGTAGGGGTATACAGACTATACAGATATAGATGTACACCAACGTATCTTTGGCTGGATTTTCGTGAAATGGTATGACTTTTCACGAGAGTAGAATCAGAAAAATGGTGCGTGCAATTTCAGTATTAAAGCGGAAACAATATAAATTCACTTACTGAAATTCCGCAATTGCCACCAAGACAATTGCAAAAACGCGGTGTAGCCTTTAACTAGAAAAACATTATCAGGCACTAGCTAGGCAAAACTTTTATATTATTCTGTTGTTCTTATGACTCCAAAATACACCAAAATTCAATTTCCTCTTTGGCAGTATCTGAACCAGCCTTTATTTAGTCACGATACGAAATTAGTATTAAATCCCCAACGTTTTGCATTAATCTGGCGTCTTCAACTTTTAGAACGCTGCTGGACTAAAGAATGTGACGCCAAAGGGCCTCAACAGCATTAGCTACCTGCAAATCCGTCAGATTAAGCCTCGTCTATAGAACGCGGCTTTTTATTGCCCAATTAGTTGGAAAATATACAACGCACACATTGCTTCATCAAAAATATTACCATTTTTCTTAAAATTTGTCCCTACTAATGCCCCCACAACAGCAAAAGATTCCCTTAAACCAACTTTTGTTTGCAAAACCTCAAAGGTTATGGGCGAATGGCACGCTTGTTAAGCTGAAGGGTATGCAGCGTAAGGATGCTCCAGGAGCAGGGGGGCAGGGGGGCAGAGGGGAATTTCTAAATATCTGAACGCAATGCACCTTCTTAGATGTCAAATGAGTTCTATAAGCCTGTGTTCTAAAACTTTACTTTAAGCGAATCGAACCCCTTGAATACTAGGCTAGTGTGTCTGGGAATAGCTTGCTTATCGGGATCAAACCTCAAATTTGGCAGTCTTCTGAGTAATGTAGCCAAGCAAATGGTTAACTCCATACGAGCTAAAATTGCTCCTAGACAAAAATGAACACCCGGCCCAAATCCAAGATGTTCATTAGGCGATCGCGTAATATCGAAAACAGATGGTGAGTCAAACTTCGCTGGGTCATGATTTGCAGCCCCAAGTCCCAGCGCAATGACGCTACCTGTCGGAATGTTCTTACCACCAATCGTCAGGTCTTGTTTGGCAATCCGCAAGACAAAAGGAGCGGAGGTATCGAAACGGATGATTTCTTCCACAGCAGAATTGATTAAAGCCAGGTTGTCTTGCAGTTTTCGCATCTGTTCGGGATGCCGCAACAGAGCATTTACCCCGTTAGGAATCTGGTCTTGGACAGTCAACTGCGCTGCAACTAAGATCAAGTTACATTGAGATGCAAGTTCCCTAAGATTAAATCCCTGCTCCTCATAGGCCATGGTCAGTAGACTAATCATGTCCATTCCGGGTTGCCTACGCCGTTCTTCAATCAGTTGTTTCATGAGTTCATAAAACTGTGCAGTAGCGAAATCTGCCTTGCGTGCCAATTCTTCAATATTTGAACTGCTTGGTGCGCCCCAAAATATACCTATATCTCTTGCCCATGCGATGAGGTTTACTCTCTCGCTTTCTGGTACACCAAACATCTCAGCAATCACAAGTGCTGGTAATGGCACGGACAAATCGGAGACAATATCCATACTGCTATGATTGTCAACTTTATCCAACAATTGATCGGTGACATTCTGAATAATAGATCGCCAACTTTCTATAGCGCGTGTTGTAAATCCCTGATTAGCTAACTTCCGCAGTCGGGTGTGGTCTGGTGGATCTGTCTCCATCATCATTTTTGAATTTACATAAATAAAATTCTGAATCAGGTTGACATCTAAATTGCTCAACTTATTAATAAACAACTCACTCCGATCTGCACTCAACCGTTCATCTCTCAGAGCCGCTTCAACATCGTCATAGCGTGTCAAAATCCAATACCCTAAAGACTCACAGTAGTGAACGGGGTCTTCTTCACGCATCCGTTTGTAGAGTGAATAAGAGTCGAGCAGAGTTTCTGGTGCAAATAAATCATATGTTTGCTGGTTTGTCAATGCTGTTATCTTTTGTTGTGTATTCATTAGATCTGTCCTAAGTATAAATTTGGGCAAAAATAAAAACTGCTTTACCTCAGAAGTAAGGTTCAAATAGTTGACAACTGGTTTTTGGTAAAGAGGGAAGTTCAATTTAAGATATCTGTATTGGCTATTACACCGTAGTTATGCAAGTTTGTTTACACGCTGCCAAGTCAAATGAGCAGTCTGTTGTGTGCCGTTTACAGTTAGAGGTGGCGTACTTAATACTAGGCGATCGCCCTCGAATTTAAAGAAACGTTCTTGGACAGTACCCGCCCAGTTAGGAAATAGGCTAGTGGCAATGTAATGAATAATTTTGTCGCTGTGAATCTCATAATTACCGCAGTACGCAAGATAACTTTGAGAGGCCATTGCTTGCTCCTCTTTGCTTCCTGTGAGAATTGCTCCAGCCGCAAAATTAGAACGATTCGCTTTCATAATATGTACAGACATATATCCGTCAGGGTTGTACATAATATAGCCAACTGCATCTTGACCGTAAGGGTAGATTACATCACCATCTGAATCTCGATTTTCCCAAGATACTAATTGCCAAGTTCCTATAAATTGACTTTTGACTTTCTCCATTTTCTTCTTTTCTTTAAAAATTTATTCGTCATGGTACGCAGACCTTACTAGATAAGCAAGTTGTGGAAATTCTAGAACCTATAAAGGTAAAGTGTTCGCTATAGAATACTTGCTTACTGTACTAAGCTAATTCACGCATAGAGTTTAAAAGTGACACCATCTCCTGGGATATTGCTTGCAACAGTAGCTCTTGGTCGCTATGTAGGAATAGATGGTTGCCTGGCAACATTTGCAGCTTAAATGTGCTACGAGTCTGTTCTCGCCAAGGCAAAAGCAGCTCCTTGGTTATTACCTCATCTTGGATGCCACCAAACACAGAAATTGGACAATCCAATGGCTCCTCTTCTATGTAGATGTAATTTTCCATCATTAAAGCTCCTATCTTTAAACTCGTAGACCACAACTGCGTGAACTCAATATTGTGCATAACTGATTCTGGTGATTCGATCTGAGATGCCAGAGAAGCTTTTTCGGCGAACTCCGGCTCAGAGACTTGAGCGACAGAAAGATATGGATAAGGTAGCTGAGGAGAGTAGGAAGCACCAACAAACAAGTGAGTGGGAACTATACCAGATCGGCGTAACTGACGGGTAAGTTCAAAGCTGATTAGTCCTCCTATACTGTGACCGTAGAAAGCAAACGGTTTGTCTAAATATGGAAGTAGAATATTTGCTAAGGTTTCTACCAGTGGACAGAGTGCTTTGAAAGGTTGTTCGCCTAAACGATCAGCTCCTCCCGGAATGTGAATCGCACAAACTTCAATCTCTGCGGGTAAGCCATCCGACCAATTACGAAATGCGGAGCTACTTCCTCCATTATGTGGAAAGCAGAATAGACGCAGATGGGCATCAGGATTTGGCTTGACTTTGACTATCCAATCAGTTGCTTCTGCCTTTTTTGAGGGGCGAAATTGTGTTTTAGAAGTAGCTATAACTTCTGAAGAAATACTTGTCAGTTGCTCAAGTAACTCTATTGTCAATTGGGAAATACTTGCACCCCCTAAAAGTTTCATGGTGGGTACGCTAATACCCAGCTTGTTCTTAATGTGGTTACTTAACTCCATCGCCATCAAAGAATCCAGTCCCAGACTAGTCAAAGATTTTTTGCTGTCCATCTTGGATGTCTTTGTTCCCAGTACCTTGGCGGCTTGTTCGTGTAGGCTGGCCTCCAAAATCTGCTGCTGTTCTTGTGGTTGTGTTGCTTTCAGTAAGTTTTGGAATGAATTTTTTTCCCTTTGGCGATCGCCTGTTTCTTGAGAATTGGCATCTCCCCCTGCCAGATAAGAAAATCTTCCTGACACACCCGCCCCATGAAGAGAACACCACCGCTGCCAGTCTATCGTTTGTACCGTTGTCTGAACTGCCTCAACGAGTAGTAATTTTTCTAGTATTTTCAGCGCTTGCTGCGATGGCAATAGTTTTATTCCAATTCGCTCTAGATGTTTGCCTACTTCTGCATTTTGAGTAACATAACCCACATCAGCGATCGCTCCCCAGTCAACAGTTAGACAGGGTAATCCTTGGGCGCGGCGATGGTGAGCTAGCGCATCGAGAAAAGCATTGGCAGCCACATAATTACCTTGTCCGGGATTTCCTACAGTTGAACTGATTGAGGCGAAATTGATAAAGAAATCCAACGGTGCATTTAAAGAAAGCGCGTGCAAGTTCCAGGCACCAAGAACCTTGGGAGCCATCACTTTCAAGAAGCTTTCCCGATTCAGTTGCTGTAGAACAGCATCGTCGTAAACCACAGCAGTATGAATAATGCCTCGCAATGGCGGCATAGACTGATGAATGAGAGCGAAAACGTCAGCCACTTGATTGGTTTGCGTCACGTCTGCCTTAACGACCACTATCTTTGCACCTGCTGACTCCAAAGTTTTTACGCTTTCTTTGGCGGTAGGTGAGGAGGCACCGCTACGTCCCATTAATACTAGTTGTTTAGCACCACATTCTACCAACCAGTGTGCCACTGTTAAACTAAACCCACCGAGTCCGCCCGTAATTAGATAAGTGCCATTACTGTCAAGTGTGAGCCTCTTTTCGCTTGCAGGAGTCACTATTATATCTGCGTCTCGCAAAGAGACTACAATCTTGCCGATGTGCAATGCTCTTGCCATATAGCGGAAGGCATCTTGCACCTCAGAGATGGGGAAGACTCGATGTGGTAGTGCCTGGAGATTTCCCTCCTGAAAATGTTGCATTAATTCTCGGAATAAAGACCCAGCAAAATCAGGACGCTCCCGCAA
>JBGTMK010000574.1:0-2903 GCA_041743605.1 Nostoc sp. | reverse complement strand
TCAGTTGTTTTCTACTAACCAATGACTAATGACTAATGACCAATGACTAATGACTAATATTCAATTACAGAGATAATCGGTACGTCCGGTAGGTATTTACGCCCTTCTAAATCCCGTAGCTCGATAATAAACCCAAAACCTACTAGTTCGCAGTCAATCTTCTGTACCAACTTTGCTGTGGCACTGGCAGTTCCACCTGTGGCAATCAAATCATCCACAATTAAAACTCGGCTACCTTGGTGTAAAGCGTCTTGATGTACTTCTAGGCAATCTGTACCATACTCTAGTTCATATTCAATTGAGTGAACGGCTGCTGGTAACTTACCTTTTTTGCGGACGGGAATAAAACCAGCTCCTAATTTATAAGCCAGAGGTGAAGCAAAAATGAATCCCCTCGACTCCATACCAATTACATAATCTACCGTTATTCCAGCTTCGTTGCATTTTTGTGTTAAAAAGTCAATAGTGTAGCGCAATCCCTCTGGATCGCGAAGCAGAGTAGTAATATCCCGAAATAAAATTCCGGGTTTTGGGAAATCTGGGATGTCACGAACGAGAGACTTTAAATCCATAAAATGGGGAATGGGGAGTAGGGATTAGGGAAAGTTAGGAGTGAAGAGTGAGGAGTTATTAATTTAAATTTATAGCTATGGCAGTCCCCAGTCCCCAGTCTCCAGTTTTCAGTCCCCAATTTCAGATACCTGAAAAATCGTACACTATAATGTCATACGCTGGGGGTCGAGGCTGAAACTTCACCCTTTATTGACGATAATTAGAATCTAAATCAAGCTAGAAAAGGTATTGCACTTACAAATGAGGTAAATTAACTGATGTTTTAAAATTTTGATTTCAATATAGGGAAACCTTTGAGTAGAAAGAGCTAACTAATGTATATATCAGGTAGTCATGTTAATGCCACAAATCTAGTGTTCAAAGTCTTGGCTACCGATCTTAAATTTGTTTTACCTAATCTGTTGCAACCGCATAAGGTATTTATAGAATGAATGTCTCCGCAAGTTTAACGCCGTTCAACAGTTCAACCAAAGAGTCACTACCGATGATTCTGGACACTTTACCAGATCCTGCGATCGCTTCCAAAACCTGTCCTCGAAGAACCAGGCTGCAAATTGACCTGATTTTATTGGCAATTGAAGCTTTAGAACTTGGTGGTTCGGAAGCAATCCTGGCTTTTGCTCAAGAGTTGGATCTTAAAGGAATTGTTAAAGACAGAGTGAATTTATGGCGGATGCGTAGCTCTAACCCTTTACGGAGAGCGCATATACGCCGTCCCTTAACTATTATGGAAGCAAAAGCTCTGGTGGTTATTGCTTGCTATATAGCGCGGCGTTTAACTGTTGTCATTCGCCAGTTACTAATGATATGCCAACAAATGGAAGAGAAGCAGATTCCATTAGAACAGAATTTGCGACTATCTAATTACCTAGAGCGGTTTAGAGCGCATTTTAAGAGCCGGATGAATGCTCGACGTTCTGGTGTACTAGCATTAACTTCTGATGAAAAATTAGATGAGTTAGCTATAAATTTGTTAGGACAATTATTATTTTGTACTGGTACAGCTGGAATGCAGCGGTTCTGGATTAGTCTTTTTGACGGTGAAGTGGAATGAATATTCAACGTAAGTATAGTCTGCCTAATTGTACACTGCTTTTAGAAGGATTAAGTGATGTCACCAGGGCTGCACACTTTCAGGAAATGCGCCCGGAATTATCAATATTGGTGAATGCAGAATGCTATTTAACTGGCTACAATCAACCCTTAACGGGAGGGCGGGAATTTTTTGAAAGTTTGGTGAGGGCTGTTAGTGGCTATGCCCAAGAATTTTTAAGTAGTGTACCCAATCCGCAAGCACACAACCGCGAATCGGAACTAGTAGAATTTCAAAAAATTGACAGCAACCGACATAGGTTAATCATACATTCAGAAGGCACTCCAGATGGTTTCGAGTCTCACTCTAATAATTCCAAACGTCCGCCTGTTGAAATAGATTTAAATACGGTGCAGTTGTTTGATTTAGTGGAAGCAGTGGATCAGTTTTTTGCTGATACCCAGACTTTACCAGAATTATCCTTAGAACTACAACCAGTTACCAGACGTTATGGCGGTGCTAGTCAAGCCTTGATTAAACAGGCTGTTCCTGCTGCTGTAGGAGTATCAAGTTTAGCAGTAGCAGCGATCGCTTTTAACTTGATTCCACCTCCCCAAATGCGTCCACCGCAGCCTAAGACAGATGAGCAAACTAACTCTACAACACAAAGTATCAATCCTCCAGCATCAGCTGCTGCAACACCAACACCAACACCAACACCAACACCAACACCAACACCCGCAGCTAGCACAAAGCCAGAAGTCAAAGATTTAGAAGTACTTTTAAATACAGTTTCGGAAATTACTGATCCATCTCAACTGCGTGCATTAAATCGCCAAGTCTATAACCAAGTACATCCATCTTGGACTAATCGCTCAGGATTGCAACAGGATTTGGTCTATCGTTTGGGTGTAGCTGCGGATGGAGCAATCGTTGGTTACAAGGCAGTGAATAAAGAGGCTAATTCAGGAGTAGAACAAACTCCTTTGCCTAATCTACTTTACAACCCTGCTAACCGCGCTCCTATTTCCAATGAACCAATCGCCCAATTCCGAGTAGTATTTACTACACAAGGTGTGCTACAAGTTAGCCCTTGGCGGGGATATGCAAGAACGCCAGAGGTAGTAGGTGCAAAAATTACTGACTCTAATATAACTAAAGGTTTAAATCAAAAGCTTTATAATACAGTTCGCCAAAGTTGGAGTGGCACGCCCACCTTTACGCGAGATTTGAAATATCGGGTAGCGGTCAATAAAGATAGTGTAATTGCTGACTATGAACCACTTAACCAAGTCGC
>JBGTMK010000573.1:0-10487 GCA_041743605.1 Nostoc sp. | reverse complement strand
TTCTCCTTTAGTCATAGAAGATGTGGCGGCGGCAAAGTTCAGCGTATCTGCACTTAAGCGTTTCGCCGCCAGTTCAAAACTACTGCGAGTGCGGGTAGACGATTCAAAAAATAAATTCGCCACCACCTGTCCCTGCAAGGTTGGCACTTTCTTCGTTCGCCGTGATAGCACCTCTTGAAAACTAGCAGCAGTTTGCAAAACAGTATCGTATTCAGTGGTGGTGAAGTCAGCTAGGGAAAGAATGTGATGACGATTCCAGGTGGTAGTAGGCATATTTGGGGACTGGAGACTGGGGACTGGGGATTGGGGATTGGGGCATGGGAGATGGGGAGGGACGCGGGGACAAGGAGATAAACAAAACTTTTAACTCCTAACTCCTAACTCTTAACTCAGCACTCAGCACTCACAACTGTTTTGCCCAATTCCCAATCCCTTCAAGTTGGTAAATGGAAAACGTTTAAAGCTAGAGAAATTAGGCTGAGGAACGTTAAAAACCCAATTGTATCTAGCATTGTAGTCACTAACGGGCCACTGACCAAGGCGGGGTCAAGTTTCAAGCGTTTCAAACCCATTGGCAGTAAAGTGCCGAGGGTAACAGCCACAATTGTATTAGTTGCCATTACCATTCCCGCAATTAAAGCTACCCATCGTTCTTGGGGTCGCGCCCAAATTAAGGAAAGCAGCATCATTGTTATGGCTAAAGCTACGGCTGTACCTAAACCAGCTATAAGTTCCTTACGGAGAATTTTCAAGGTATCTTTGGGTGTTACCTCGCCCACTCCCAAGCCGCGAATTGTTACCGTTAATGATTGAATCCCAACAGTACCACCAGTGTTAGAAAAGATTGGCATGATGACTGCTAGAACTGGCACTGCGGCAATTACAGATTGAAAAGGTGCGATCGCACTGGCGGCACCAATATACATTGCCATGATGCCCAATAGCCAAGGCAAGCGGTTGCGGATGGTGAGTAAAGGAGAAGACAAAGCGGCTTCATCACCACTCACACCCGCCAGTTTTTGGATATCTTCTGTGGCTTCCTCTTCCAAAATATCCATCACGTCATCAATGGTGACGATGCCAACCAAGCGGTCTTCTCGATCAACCACAGGGATAGCAATTAAGTCGTAGCGCTGCATGATTCGCGCCACTTCTTCTTGGGGGGTTTCAGTTCTCACCTTAATGACGCGATCGCTAGCGATATCCTTGATGAAAACATCGGGAAAGGTAAATAGCAATTGACGCAGTGAAACGACTCTCACCAGCGTCCGGTTGTCATCTGTGACGTATGCGTAGTAAATCGACTCCTTGTCTTCATCCTGACGGCGGATCTTGCTCAAGGCTTCACCTACAGTCAATCCTTCCCGCAACCGGACATACTCAGTTGTCATCACCCGCCCAGCAGTGCCTTCTGGATAACCGAGAATAGTTGCTGTTGCTTGCCTTTGTTCTGGACTCAGTTCCTTTAATAGCCGTTTGATTACCCCAGCAGGTAGTTCATCAAACAACTCTGCCCGTTCGTCGGGACTCATCGCTTCTACAAGTTGCACTACTTGGACATCATGCAGAGAATTCAGTAATTCTTCTTGAACCTCTGTTGGCAGATATTCAAATACATCAATTGCCTGAGCTTTGTTGAGTAAACGAAATGCGATCGCGCGTTGTTTCTCAGGCAATTGTGTAATGTATTCTCCCACATCCACAGGTTGCAAGCGATTTAAATCCCATTTTAACTGGTTTAAATCGGTAGTATCAGTCAGCAAATCACGAATATCTTGTGTGAGCATGAAATAATATCTCCTAAGTCTCCCCCGCGCTGGGAGACTTCCTCGCCAGTTCAGAGGAGGTTGATACTGCCATCTGGTGGACTATTGCCCATAAAATTTCAACAATTCAATATTGATATCTAAATTAAGGCATCGCTAGTCATCATCCTAACCCGGAATAGCACTCTCCGGTGGATACTGAATCTTAGCATTCAGCATCTGTGATATTCCTCAGTCGTGAGTAATTTAATTGCCCTGTGTTTCAGGTAATTTACGTGTAACTTAAGGTAGATTTTACTACTGCTATAAGCTATGTGTCTTGGCAATCAACGATTTTTTTCATAAACTTTATACAGTTAAAATATTTACAATACGATTCAGTAACTTTTGGTATCAAGCAACTTCATGCGTAGTCACCTGGACGACGAAGAATCAGAAATGGGTTGGCAGGTTTTACTTCATGGTTGCGGTAATATGCTTGAGCTTTAGCGATCGCTCTTGGGTGTGTCTAGTTTTCTCTATACTTTAAGATATACAAACAAAAATTTTATAAATGGTTTCTTAGGCAGTAAATTGCCAAAGTTTAAGATTGCCATCATGATCTCCAGATACCAAAAACTTATTACTGATAGCTAATGAACTGATCTCTGATTCGTGTTCACCTGGAAATTCTTGCAAAATTTCTTTGCTTTCAGTAGTAGTGCTGTGAAAGATATAGTAATAAATTCTTTCCGCTTCATAACTTCCTAAACGTTCTGCGAGCGATCGCTGAAATTAGCGCTCGTTTATCTAATGTAAACTATCAACAAAAGAATTCATTATGCCTTAATAAAAGCTGTATTTAAGTATGAATTGTTATAAGTATAGGACTCATATTTGATTTCTGAAAAAACTCAGTACAACCAAGAAGCCTTCTTTCCTGTTGCCTATTGCCTATTGCCTGCTTACGCAAATTCGTTCAGAAATCAAAGCGGATTCCTATATATAGCGTTTCCCAGGCAACTGAGGTACATCTAAATTTTGCTCACCAAGGTTAATAGCTTTAAAAACGTACCTCACTAGGTCGGGAACCGCTATAAATGAGTATTTAAATAAATATCATATTTTAGTTTGCGATCGCGGTCATTTTCTAACCATGACTAAAAACTAGCTGTATTTCTGACTGTGTTAAACCCGTTTGGCAAAGGGCAAAAAATATATTTTCTTCCTCCTGCCGTAAGCTCGAACTGCCCTCTGCTTTCTTCGGTAGTTTTTAGAGATTTTCTCGTGTCCGTTTTGCTTCTATTAGTTTTTCCAGTTCACCAATTTCATCTATGGTATAAAACTTTGGGTTAGGTTCAGCGTTAATTTTATCCATTAGAGCATGAAAAGCTTCTGTATCATTACGATTCTCTAATAAATAACGTTTTAACTCTATTTTACTCATTGCGGCAAACTTAGGCTTGGTCATTCGTCGTATCTCCATTTACCATTAGGGTTAATTACAATACCAGTTTCATCACCAGCCAAGATATAGATGTCTCCTGTTCGTTCATCTAATCTGACTATAAAGATAGGTAGTAGAAATGTTGTGAGGTTTTGACAGAGAATAAAACAAATCAGATTTTGTTTGGGTGTAGGATACCTCATCAAGGTTGACTTACCTTTTTGATTGCCGCATCACACCACATCCTGACAGCTTCTTCCATTGCCTCACTGTGCCCTATTTCTAACTCAAGAGCTAGCTGTTTGAAAATTTTAACTAAATCCTTGGGCAGATAGGCAGCACTTTGGGTGTAATCGCTGTGGGTGCGTTTGTTAATTCGAGTTTCCATGATGAGAAAAGTTAATCTGCTGTTATGCTAGCATACTAGCTAATATCTCCCAGATTGCACTCCATAGCACGTAATTCTTACCACACCCAAAAATCTCCCCAATTTTTCACTATTTCGCCAGTGCCACGCCGAAATAAAATCGCTAAAATTCAGTACCCAGAGGCGTATTAACAGGAGATAATAATAAACTCACACCACCCTTAGCTGTTATCCCATCAACCATTACAGAGCTTGTTCTGGCTTGATTTAGGTAATTCACTTGACAGCCACAGGGTCAAATTTTGCAAGTTGTTCTGAACCAAACCATGAAAACATCTACCAAATTGCTCTCTCGCCTGGACTATTACTACCAGCAAATCAAAACGATCATCCTGACTCGGCAAAATCCGATTACTGGTTTATTACCTGCGAGTACAGCGATTACAGCCCACGGTGATTATACTGATGCCTGGGTGCGAGACAACGTTTACAGCATTTTGGCAGTTTGGGGTTTAGGACTTGCATACCGCAAGATTGACGACGACAAAGGACGCACCTATGAATTAGAACACAGTGTTATTAAACTGATGCGCGGGTTACTCTTTGCAATGATGCGACAGGCTCATAAAGTAGAGACATTTAAACATACTCAGTCGCTACTGGATGGATTGCATGCCAAATATAATACCGCAACTGGCGATATTGTTGTTGGTGATGACGAATGGGGACATTTGCAACTTGATGCCACATCTATATTTTTGCTGATGTTGGGGCAAATGACTGCTGCGGGATTGCAAATAATTTATACCATTGATGAAGTAAATTTTGTCCAAAATTTGGTTTACTATATTGGACGAGCTTACCGCACACCAGATTATGGCATTTGGGAACGTGGTAATAAAATTAATCGTGGTAGTGCAGAGTTAAATGCCAGTTCTGTAGGCATGGCAAAAGCTGCTTTAGAAGCTATCAACGGACTGGATTTGTTTGGTGTGCGTGGTAGTCAAGCATCGGTAATTCATGTGCTACCAGATGAAATCGCCCGCGCCCGGATTACTTTAGAATCGCTATTACCGAGAGAATCTGGTTCCAAAGAAATTGATGCAGCGCTGTTGAGTATTATTAGTTATCCTGCCTTTGCGGTAGAAAATTTGGAGTTACGCGATCGCACTTTAAACGATATTATCAACAAACTCGCAGGTAAATACGGCTGCAAACGCTTTCTGCGTGATGGACACCAAACCGTTTTAGAAGATCATCAACGCTTGCACTACGAACCGTGGGAACTCAAGCAATTTGAACATATTGAATGTGAATGGCCGTTATTTTTCACTTATTTAGTTCTAGATGGATTATTTCGTGGCGAACAAGAACAAGTTAAAAAATACCAAGAGCTTTTAGAATCATTACTTATAGAACAAGATGGTTTGCGTTTATTGCCAGAACTTTATTATGTTCCAGCCGAAAACATAGAGGCAGAAAAGTTAGCACCACAAACGCAACCACGTTTGCCTAATGAAAATATTCCCTTGGTGTGGGCGCAGAGTTTATATTTCCTCGGTGAAATGTTGAGTGAAGGGTTATTGGCGGTTGGTGATATCGACCCTTTAGGAAGACATTTGTGTGTGGGAAAACAGCGCGAATCGTTGGTACAAATTGCTTTATTAGCAGAAGATGAAGATTTACAGACGAAATTAGAAGTTCATGGAATTGAAGCACAAACACCTGCTCAAGTAGAACCAATTCAAGTGAGAAAAGCTGGAGAATTTTCAGCTATTTATACGCAAATTGGACGTAACGATAAACTTGGGTTAACTGGGCGGCCAGTGCGGCGGCTGCGGAGTTTGACAACATCTAGAATCTTTCGGATTAGTGGTGAAACAATTGTATTTTTGCCTTCATTTTCTGACTCTCAGCAGTTTTACTTAACTCTTGATTACCATTTTTTGCTAGATCAAATTAGAAGCGAACTAGCTTACATTCAAAAATATTGGAGCGATTTAGGGCGTCCTACCTTGACTTTAATGTTGACGCATACCATGTTAGAAAGTGGTTCTGAGGCATTACTAGAACTGATGCAAGAACTGAAAGATGGTGTTTGTAATGGTGTACGGGTGAAATTAGGGCGGTTAAATCAGCTAATGTTGACAGCGGGAATCCAAAGAATTGATTTTCTCCCCAATGCAGAATTCTCGCGATCGCCAGTGAAAAATGCTAGCCCACGCTGCTATTATCTAGCGTATCATCCTGAGAAAAACTGGCGCTTAGGACATACCCAAGAATTTCAAATGGAGTGTGAAACCAACTTTGGGTTATTACTTGCTCATTTGCGCTCATCAGAGAACATCTACGAGCAAATTGAGTTATTGCAAACTTTAACTCGCTTACAGGGAATGGAATTTGATACCGGGTATGGGAGCCCAGGATATCCCGTCACCGTAGGCGATTTACTAGATGAAGTTTACACCAAAGCTGGAGATTTAGGTATTTGGGCAGTGGTACGGCGGGCTGCTGGGTTACGGCAAATGGTTGATATCAGCCTATCAGATGCAGTCACGAGTATTTTGGTGCGAGGTAAGCAAATTGCTGTGGGTAAAGCTTACAGTGAAGCGTCCTTGATTACCGTACCCATGTCCCACGATGAAATTGCCGATAAGATTAATCATTTTTGTCGTGAGGATATCCGCGATCGCGTCCTCACTCAAGAGATTTTAATCTATCTTGGTATCTTAATTCGCTCAGAACCCGAACTATTCCAAGGACTACTAACGCTGAGAGTTGGCTATCTCATCCTGCTGATAACCAGCGAACTAGCGCGGGAATTACACGTTACTCAAGATGAAGCTTATGATCGCTTAATGCAACTTTCACCCTTTGAAGTGAAAATGCGCTTGCGTCAAGTATTAACTGGATATACTGGCATGAGTAACCTGTTGCGCCAGCAAGAATCACTGCACGTCAAACAGAAAGAAAGTGATATTGCTTGGGTGGTGTTACCAGGAATTGCCGAAGGGATAGAAGTTCCGCCGGGTGGTTGGCGGCGGTTTCGCCAAGCAGAAGGTGCGACAGGGCGCGTACCAAAAGAATTTTTTAAAGAAGTTTGGCTATTAATGCAACATTGCAAGGGTCTAGTAATTGGCGATAAACTAGAGCGCCGCAATCGTTTAGATAGTGAGATAATGCTGTCGGAAATGACAGCAGGAGAAAGAAATTTTGCTCTGTTAGTTGAGCATTTGCTAAATAAAATCGAAGCTCCAGAATATCGCCAAGTTAATATTGAAGCATTAATCGAATTAGCTGCGATCGCAGCCAATAATCCCAAGCTGCAAATCGAAGAATATATCGTGTTGGATGTGTTGATTGGCCATGCAGTGCGATTGGCTTGGCTAGAAAATCATAATCAACGCAGCGATCGCTATGATGAAGATAAAGCGAGTGCGTGGCGATCGTTTTACAACACCTCTCCTAGAGATTGCGCTAGTTATATTTTGAAGGCGTTCAGGTTCTTGACGGAATTTGTGAAGGATTTTTAAACGCAAAGGATCGCAAAGGGAAGCGCAGAGTAACGCAGAGAATGAGTTGAGTGAGGTGATTATAGGGTGTGCGATGAGGGTGCATACTGTTTTGGGGCTTGGTTTATTGGAGTCGGCTTATGAGGAATGCTTGGATTATGAGTTGAAGAAAGCCGGATTGAATATTGGTAAGCAAATTCCATTGCCCTTAGTTTATCAAGATGTGCAATTGGAATGTGTTTATCGATTAGATTTGATTGTCGAAAACCAAGTAATTGTAGAGATTAAATCTGTAGAGTCCTTCCACCCAATTCACTCCGTTCAACTCCTAACCTATCTCAAACTCCCAAACTGCAAACTAGGTCTTCTCCTCAACTTTAACGTCCTCCACCTCAAAGAAGGTATTAAACGCGTAGCCAACTCTAACCCCTCCTCTTTCTCCCTCTCATCCTCTGCGAACCTCCGCGCTTCCCTCCGCGCCCCTCTGCGTTAAAAAAAAATATCCCCCACCTCAGATTCCAAAAGCAGGGGTTTTATTAAAACTACTTAACTGAGACAGCATCAACATCAATGGTGCTTGCAGTAGAGGTAGAACCCTCAGTAGTATTAGGTGTTTCAGTACCCACCTCACCCTTACGAGCTTTCCAGCCTTCAATCACTAGCCCAGACACCTCACTAACTAGCAAGGTCAAAAGAAAAACATCATCAATCTGTCCCACGACAGGTATAAAATCTGGGAGAATATCAAATGGGCTGACCAAATATGCCAACGTTCCTAAAATTACCCACCAACGGTACTTGGGGTTACGAAGCACATCCCGATACCAAGTGTAAAGTGATTGGATTGAAAATTTCATATTTTGAACCTCCGAGTTATCTTTAATTTTGACAAATTATGCTAAAAACTCCCGGTGCGAATAACCGCCCTAGTTTGTCTGGAAGACGCTACTTATAATTTGTCAACAGAGAAAAATAACTAGGTAAGCGGGAATATTTATAATTATGTTAAAATAATTCAGTTTTAAGATGTCTTAGCCCGGAAATTACGGAACTATCGATAATTCAAGGTACTGTACTTTCAAAAAATCGGGATGACTGGATTCGAACCAGCGGCCCCTTCGTCCCGAACGAAGTGCGCTACCAAGCTGCGCCACATCCCGTCATAAAAATGGCATTGTAGATTAACAATATCACAACCTGCGGCAAATAGCAGAATTACATCTATATCTAGATATATATGATCACTTCATCCAAGGCTTTGCTTGCTACGATTGAATTTGTATAACTCTAATGGTAAAAGCGGATTGTGACTGTAAAACCAGACTGGTTGCGGGTGAAAGCACCTGGGCGTGAGCGCATCGGTAACGTTAAAGAAATTTTGCGGGATTTAGCCCTCAATACAGTTTGTGAGGAAGCGTCCTGTCCGAATATTGGTGAATGCTTCAACGCCGGGACTGCCACGTTTTTGATTATGGGCCCGGCTTGTACACGCGCTTGTCCCTACTGCGATATTGATTTTGAGAAAAAACCTAAACCACTAGACCCCACGGAACCTGCACGACTGGCGGAAGCTGTTCGCCGCATGAACCTTAATCATGTAGTAATCACCTCCGTAAACCGAGATGATTTGCTTGATGGTGGTGCGTCTCAGTTTATGGCGTGTATTGATGCAGTTCGCTCTGTTTCACCCAACACCACAATTGAAGTACTAATTCCTGACTTGTGCGGTAATTGGAATGCTCTAGAGTTGATTCTACAAGCTGCGCCAGAAGTTTTAAACCACAATACCGAAACTGTTCCACGCCTATATCGCCGGGTGCGTCCCCAAGGAAACTACGATCGCACATTAGAATTATTGCAGCGCACTCGCCAATTTTCTCCTAGCACATACACTAAATCCGGGATCATGGTCGGACTCGGTGAAACTGATGCCGAAATCCGCCAAGTGATGCAAGACTTGCGAACCGTCGATTGCGACATTTTGACCATTGGGCAATATCTCCAACCCAGTCAAAAACACTTGCAAGTAAATGAATTTGTCAACCCAGAACAATTTGCTGCTTGGAAGGCATTCGGCGAAGAAATCGGATTTTTACAAGTTGTCTCTTCACCATTGACAAGAAGCTCATATCATGCAGAACAAGTTAGGGGATTAATGGAACGTTACCCCCGCAGCCAATTTTAGATTTTAGATTTTAGATTGGTAAGCTAAGAGGATGGGGAGACTTTTGATTAATGACTAATCCAAAAACTGTAGCAATTCTTGGTGCGGGTGCTTGGGGTGCATCTCTGGCAAATCTCGCCGCAGCAAATGGTCATCAGGTGCGCGTGTGGTCGCGTCAAGGTTCTCAAACTCTGGAAGCAGTTTTAAAAGATGCCCAAATAATCCTGTCCGCTATCTCAATGATTGGTGTGAGGGATGTTGCTTCACAAGTCCAGTCTTTCCCCCTTTCTCCAGAGGCAATTTTTGTGACGGCGACGAAAGGCTTAGACCCCGAAACCACCTGCACGCCGTCACAAATTTGGCAAACAATATTCCCTAACCATGCAGTAGTTGTTTTGTCTGGGCCTAATTTATCGAAAGAAATTCAAATGGAGTTACCAGCAGCCACGGTGGTAGCCAGTAATATTTCCACGGCTGCGGAAGTAGTGCAATTAGTATTTTCTTCTCATCGTTTCCGGGTATATACCAATCCCGACCCTTTGGGGGTGGAATTAGGGGGAACACTGAAAAATGTGATTGCGATCGCAGCTGGTGTGTGCGATGGCTTACAACTGGGAACCAATGCCAAAGCTGCTTTAGTCACCCGTGGACTGACAGAAATGGTTCGCATCGGCAACAACTGGGGTGCAAAGACGGAAACTTTTTATGGTTTATCGGGTCTAGGGGATCTGTTAGCAACGTGCAATAGTCCCTTAAGTCGCAATTACCAAGTTGGCTATCAGTTGGCTGGTGGTAAGTCACTTACAGAAACTCTCGCAAATTTACAAGGAACTGCTGAAGGAGTAAACACTTGCCGGGTTTTAATGCAACGAGCCAAGCAACAAAACATAGCAGTCCCAATTACCGAGCAAGTTTATCGGTTACTTCAAGGCGAAATCACACCGGGACAAGCACTTGATGAACTGATGTTGCGAGATATCAAGCCGGAGTACAACTACTAGCGGTCTGTCCCATTAGTTCTGAAGGATTATAAAAGTTTGTAATAAGGACTTTAGTCCTGGATTTTTAACCACTTAAGTGCTTACTACAAACCTTGCAAAATTAATGGGACAGACCAGTAGTCTGTCAAATTGAAATTGGCAGGTTAAGGCTGACATCAAAGAGGACGCTGGAACACGGAGAGAGTATCTGATAATTTATCCACGTCTTCTATCTCCGTGTCGATATAATTTTTGCCGTTAATACTAATAAC
>JBGTMK010000572.1:0-3541 GCA_041743605.1 Nostoc sp. | reverse complement strand
ATGAAGGTAAGGTAGCACGTAGTATTTATGTTAAAAACGCCGCCATCATTAAAACTTGCCGCCAGCAGAAGAAGTATTCAGGTGGCTGCATAATAGCAGTTGATTAATTTTCTAGGCAACCCAGCCTTTGTATCCCTTATTACTCGTTTTAGCTGTATCTTTTTGACTTTTATGGTTGGTTTTGACTCTTATGTGGGTTTCTTGAGTAACTTCTTCTTCAATTTTCATGTCTGTAAAGCTGAGAATTCCCAGACGGATTGCTTCGCGAATAGCGTTTAACCTATCTTTAACTCCTAGCTTGATAAATGAATTATGTAGATATGACCTTACTGTACCTTCTGAAACATACATGACATTGGCAATTTCATTATTTTTCATGCCTCCGGCAGCTAATTGAAGAACTGTGATCTCTTTATTAGAGAAATCACTTAACAAATCTAGTGCATTTCTATCGGGTGTGTCATTTGACCTGAGACTATCGATCAAAATACGATTAATAGTTGGGTCAATCCATGATTCGTTATTGTACGCAGCCATTACTGCTTCAACGAATCTTTCTCCTACTTCTTCTCTAACGCTATTTTTAGCATAGTAGCAGTCTGCACCATTACTAATTGCTGCGTTAATGGCATCTCGGCTGCTATTTGCAGTCATAACCACAATTCTAATTGATGCGTGTTTGGATTTAATTGTGCTTATTACATCAATGCCATCGATATCCGGTAAATCAATATTTATAATTACGATATCTGGCTTTTCTCTGTCAACAATTTCTATTCCTTGTTTTCCGTATTTGGCAACGCCACATACTTGGATTGCACCAGTTTCAGATAATATTGCTGCCGCGCCAATCCTAGATATGTTCTCATTTTCAATGATGACAACATTAATAGGTTTCATATTATATGCTTTTTTTGTTTGGTATTGTCCCTGATAATAATACTTATAACACTTAGTTTTTTTAGATTTTTTAATCTTTACAATTACTATAAAATAATTAGCTTATTTAAAAACTTTATTATTATTTGTAAAAAATTTACAAAGTAATTGGGTGGTTTATGTATTTTTCATTAAGCAATCTATTTACTAGATGATTTTATTTATCAGTACTGGTTTTAATAGTTATCAGCGAATTGATGGAGGAATAGATAATTTTTTATGAATAGCGATAAACTTTTAGGATGGATAGAAAAGATTGTTGTTTGGTCTTTGATAGGAATGCTATGTTTGGTCGGGTTAGGCAGATTGCCTGTTAACCCGACGAGTTTGTTTGACTTTACAGCGTCTTTTTACTATTTTGCTGTTGCGGTTGTTATTTGTCCCAAGACTCCACTGAGTTTTAATAAAAAGCTGATTTTTGGATTTATAGCTTTTATGTATGGTGTGTGGTTTGGGTTGATTTAATCTAGTTCTTTAGCAGAATCCTGGTTTTTGAATTGTTGTTGACTCTGTTCACGGCGTGCTTGTTGCTCATTGAACAGAGTCTTAAAACGTTCAAATTCCTCTTTGGTGAGATTATTCATGGTGATAGAGTACTCTTCTGAGTTATTGTCACGAGATGCCAAGAGTGCTTCTCGACTTTCTTCGGAATCAGGCAAATTTCTATCAAGGCTAAGAGTTTGTGAATCTTCTTCTAATTTTAGACTTGCAGTATATTCTTCACCTTTATAAATGGTACCTTGTGTCTCTTTATCTGATTTTCCAGATATATCTAAGCGGTCTAAAATTACAGGAATAACAAACTGTTTAATTTGGGAATCGGCGGTAAGAGATTGTACTCCATCTTCTGGACTCTCTTCTACTGGGTTGCCATTATTGTCGTCATTTTTATTTGTGGGGTTTTTTAGAACCTCTGGTTCAATTGTCGTTCCTATGAACTGGCTTGCTTCGGCTTGTGAAGATGACTCTTGATTAACTTTATTAACAAAAGTGATAGGTTTAATTTCTGTAGAGTTTACTTTTGCTTCATCTCGCACTACTTCACCGATTCTGTTAATTTCCGAATTCAATCTTAGCACAGCCTCTTTTCTTTCCTCGGTAGTTGGAGGCTTTTTTGCAGATTCTTCAAATTTATCATCGGGGATGTTAAGCTGTTTGATCAATTCTCTGAGGAGACTGGCTTGCATCGCTGGAGTTAAACCTTCTACTGGAAGTTCGATTAGTTTTTGCATACTAAAATTACCTCTCCACCAAATATTTTTTGACATCTTTGAGAGCCTTATCGATACGAGAATTCATGAGTTTAAAATCCTGTAATGTTTCATCACTGATGTTACTTACTTGGGTTTTTCCTTCTTTGACATATAATAATATGTTGTCATTTTTATCTTTAACTAAGTAAATTTTGTCTTGTGCTTTTGTAGCAATTTGGTATTTTTCTGTTTGTACTGACATAATGCCATTGATATCTTCCTGTCCAATAACTTTAACTAAACTTTGGGCAAGACTGGTCATTTCATTAATTTTTTCTAGCTCCTTAATATCTCGCTCCATTGCCTTAAAAGTGTTCTCAAGACTGATATTTTCTTTGATATATAAATCAGTTACCTCCTGAATTCTATTGAGATATGTTTCTGATTTACCGAGCTTTTGCTTTATTAAGTAACGGTTTGTAGTGATTTTCAAAAGTTTGGGCAATTTGCTTGCTTGTCACTCCGCGCCACGGGCCAGAACCGGATACCATAATGATGTCGTCTTTTGAGTAATTTCCTGTGTTGGCGCGTTCTCCCCATGCTTGCTCGTAATTCCGAGTGCTTGAAGGTGTTTCGGGGGGCGCAGCTGATTTACCGATGAACTGGGTAGCTATTTGTGCCATCGCAATATCTTTTTTCATGTGTTCAGCGACGGCGGCGTTTATGGGTTCGAGTTGGGATAGTGGATTTGTTAGCGGACGATCAGTCTGTTCGGACTTTTCCTGCTGGGTTTGTACTGTAGTTTGTTGTGACTTTTCAGTTATATTGCTGTATGCTTCGCTGAGGGCTTGAATAAATGCAGATTCTTTACCCTTACCCTCCCACTGTTTATCCTGGGCGTTAGTTATACTGGTGAGGCAGTGCGTTGTGGGGGTTCCCCCCGTTGTAGCAACTGCCGTACAGTTTTCCAGCCACTCAGTTCCTCCGCGTTTGGCGATCGCCTCAGTTAGCCGGGGGTGTTGTTCGAGTTTAGCTTGAAGTACTTCTACCATTAACTTGTATTCATCAGCTGATGGATGCAACTGCTTTTGGTGATTAAATGCGTGTTCGGCGGATGCGTATGCTACTCCTTCAGGTTTTTGGACATGGTTCTCTACTCCATACTGTCCGGCAGGGGCTTCTGGATTATTATTGACTGAAACTTGGTAATCATTTTGTAGCTTGCCTTGTTCTTTTGCGAGTGCAGTGGCAAGGCTGAGTGCTACTCCTAGCCCATCTTTGGAGTCGGGACTGATATTTATCGGGGTGACAGTTTGTTCTTGAATGGTTGGGAACGGAACAATTTTGCCATTGACATAATCCCCTAGCGGCTCCATGAATAAGCCATATACCTGACTCTTACTTGCCTG
>JBGTMK010000571.1:0-2286 GCA_041743605.1 Nostoc sp. | reverse complement strand
TTTATTATAAAGTACGGTTAATTGATAAAATTACTGTACAAGTTATGAATGAAATCGAAAAGAGTGGTCAAGAGTTGTTATCACAAAGTCCAGAAAATTTACCCAAACCTTTATTGCAGAAGCTCAGAGGTGGATTTTTCTTAGTGATTGGATATTTATTATCACCATTATGCTGGTGGAATGATTTAGTATTCAATTTACCAATTGCTTATTTTTTCGGTTATGTTTGTAGTCTTTTTGCTCCTAAATTACTTATGCCTTGCGTCATAATTGGTTACTGGTTATCCAATATTATTGGTATTCTGTTGATGCAAGCGGGTGCAATTGATGTATTACAAAAACAAACTCAAGAGCATAACGTCAAAAAAGAACTATTGACAGGCTTAGTTTCTTCAACTGCCTATACCTTTTTGATTCTGGCATTAATCCACTTTAAAATTCTCGATACTCCTAGCTTTTTTTCGGTAGTTGATTAAATTTTTAGTTGGAATACTCTTACAGAAATCAAAACCGATTGCTACATCATAGTCAAATTATTTTAATTTTAAAATATCATTTATATTTAAAAGCTTAGGAGCATCCTTAGTCATAATCAAAGGTAATCTACCATCCCATTTTTCTATTGCCTGCCTTTCTAAAATCTCATTAGTCAAACTATCATGCAATAATCTGTTTATTTCTGCTTCTCCCTTAGCCAAATTAACCTTAGCTTCTGCTTCTTTAGCAGCTTTTATTGCGATAAAATTTGCTCGTTTGGCATCTTGTTTTGCAATTTGCTTGGACTCAACTGCTTCACTGAATTTATCCGAAAAATTGACATTAACCAATGAAATATCATCAACTGCAATATGGTATTCATGCAATCTCGCTATTAATGTATTGTCAATTCCAGATTTTACTTCTCCTCGTTTAGTAACTATTTCTTCTGCGGTATACCTTGCTATAACTGCTTTTAAAACTTCTTCTACCGCAGGATTTATAATTTTATCAACTAGGTCTTTTTCATCACCAATTTCTTGAAACATTATATTGGTTTCTTCAGGAATAACGTGCCAGTTTAATGCTATATCTGTAAAAATATCTTGCAAATCTTTAGAAGAAGCTTCAGCAGATATTTCTTGTTTTTGAACTCTCACACTGATTTTTTTGACTGTATTTAAAATGGGAATTATTATATGTATTCCTTCGCTTAATACTGTTTCTTGTACCTCTCCAAACTGCATTAATACCCCACGTTCTCCAGCATTGACAACCATAAAAGGTGTCAGTAAAATTGTAATTAAAAATAAAAGTGCAGTTATTTTACCAGCACTATTTGTGAATTTAATTTGTTTCATATTTACCAAGACAATGGCTGTATTCGGTAATTTATTAATGATTATTAATCATACTACATTAAATCGATAAAGATAATCAGATGTATAAAAATTTTATATGAGTATGTCATATTATTCAAGTGTAAACACTTACTATTACTTGTAATAGTAAGTAGATTTTGTAGTGTATACTCACTCAAATACTCAGGGCAAACGCATGTGTGACTCGTTCCTAAGCCAATACATAACTTAGGGTGAGAACGCCAAGGAACATGAATGCCACAAACAATGTTATTGTCACCATGCAGTAACTTACACCCAGCACACACTTGCAAATAACAAGAACTAAATTCTTCGCTATTAACTGCATTAACAGTTTCATCCTCAATAGTGATAGCAAGAGTCGAACTTGCTTTATTGCTTAAACCAACATTCCACCCGGAGAGGATATCACCAAAAAACGATATCTATAAGCCACATATCTACTGTCCAAAAGTCCAAGTATTAGTTTCGTTCAATTCCAATTTTTCAAAATAGTTAGTAAAACCTGAAAAATGGAAATATTTTAGCGGCATCCGAGATATTAATATTAAAGAAAAACTTTCTAATTGAGCTAACTGTTGTAATCGAAATAAGTCGTCAATAAAACTATCGCTAACAAAGTGCAATCTATCAAAATTATCTATCACCAGCAGCCTATTATAACCATCAGATAATTTGCTTATGATATTTTGCCAATCCTGCTGGTAGTAAAAACTGAAGCTCATAGGAATAACGTTGAATAGATGATCCACACTAAAAGGATATTCAAGATTGAGGTAAACAGACTCGTAAGGATTCAGGTGGCAGAGTATTGACAAAGGGAACACTTGAGGGGGAATATCACAAATATGAACCAAAACCTGCCTCAAGATTTAGATCGAGAAAGCTTGAACCAGTTGTCGAAGGAAGAACTGGTAGAGATAATTAT
>JBGTMK010000570.1:0-2971 GCA_041743605.1 Nostoc sp. | reverse complement strand
TAGCTTTTTATGTTTTTAATCACATAAATACGAAAATGTCAATCCCACCCCTTGGCTCAGTGTAGTAATTTTGAACTTATTTGTGCTTTGGCTGAACCCCAAAACCACCGTGTCAATAGGGTTTGAGATGCGCTTACCCTGTATATTTGTAGTATGAAGTTGAACACTAACCTCTGATAAAGGAAGAGTATATTGAAGAAATTTTTTAACTTTTTTGGTTTTAGTATTTCTCCTTTTTGGTTTAATGATAACTGGGTTGTTTGGTTCTGCAACTTCGTAACATTGGGGGAGTTCTAGAGAGAGTTGACCTGTTAAGTGCCATGATGCACTTCGTTTTTCTGGTGGGGTAATGCGATAAGAAAACTCAGCTGTTTTCCTAGGGTCGCCAGACTTTCTTAGTTTGACCCACATGTTGTAGCTGATAATTCCTTGGATGTAAGTTTTTGGGTCTAATATTACTGGGTTTGTATTTTCCCACCACTCAATTTCAACAACGCGATCGCCATCTAATTCATAGATAGTTCTAACTCTGGCATTAGGATGAGATGCAAGGAATGAGTTCACCCAAGCCCTTTGTTTTTTATTAAGCCTGGGCTTGCGATCTGAGGATTTATTTTTCATTAGTTACTTTTCCTATTTAAAAATAATATATCCATTAATAAATCAATAAATTGACGAACTTAATCAGTGAATTAATGACTGATTCTGTGTTTTTCAATCTAATTTTTACGATATATTTTTTGTTTGTATTAATGCCTAAAAATACTTTAACAAAAGTCGATTTGCTTGTAAAAATTTGTTATTATTTACAAAATATTGAAAATTATGAATTGAAAAAAGACTTGATATTTATTATTTTCAGTTCTTAGGTTAAATATCAAGTTTATTCATCTAGAAAAGAGATAACTGATGTTCATTCCCTTCTAGTATTTCAGGAGCGGCTATTTTGAGGATTTCTTCTCGCCTTTTTTCGATTAGGTCAAGATAGTATTGACGTGAATAGCTCTCATTTGTGCTGGTATTAGTAATACCTCTGATTCCGTAATAGTAAATTACTACATCACCAGGCTTTCCTAATTTAAGAAGCTCTTTTTCCCCAACACGAATTTTGCGAATAATGCAGAGTTTTTCTATCGGGTATTTTCCTGATAAAATCTGTGATTTTACTTCTCTGAAATATTCCTCTGCTGTGGATTGGTTTTGGATTAAGTAGGTTAGATATTCAACAGGGAATTCTTTCTCTAGCCTTGAGCGAGAACGGTTTCTCCAACTACCTTTGCGGATAATCCAGTTATCTTTCAGCCATAACAGATAGTTCTTAGTTCCCCTTTGCGGAATAAACATTGCATTGGCAATAAACTCTAATTTGACGGTTATCCCTTTGGGTAATTGAGACTGAAGTGTGGCATACACTTTTTCTGGGTTGGGGTGAGTAAAGAACACCCCGTCAGTATCAACTTCTACAGGGATTGCACCAGCTTGATTGATTACCTCAATCATGAATTGTAGGATGCGCCGACCGTAAGCTGTTACCAAGGCGGCTGCTTCCATATCGTTGAAGGCGAGTTCCGATGTTCCGAAGAACCCAAACTGAGAATTAGCTAAAACTTTGGTGGATTCTCTTTTTTCCTTGGCAACAATGTCTCCGGTGCTGGCAACTTGTTCCAACCTTAATTTCTCATTTACCAAATATTGCAAGATGCTCAAGCCGATTCGCTTTGTATCCTTACGAGAGACAATTCCTTTCGACAATATGGTTTTGGGGTACATAGAACTGATATCGATGTATCCAACCTTTTTATATAGTCCTGGAATAGAGTAGGCTATCCCCCCTTGAAATTTATACTTACGGTCGGGTTTGGGTTTGTATCCTGGATAGTGATGCGAGAATATTTGCTTCCACTTGGTGCCGTTACCAGCGAGGGCTAACTGCTGGAGGTTCATTCCCGGTACAACCAGTGCTTCATAGTGGTATGAGGGTACAAGTCTGTTAGCTATGAGTTGCGTATCTTCCAAGTCGTAAATAAGGTAATCCTTGATTTTCTGCCATCCCCTGCTACCAGAACCGGCTTTCCAACAGGCGAGAATTTCTTCATAGGGGAGAACCAGTCGCGCTTGCTTACGCAATCCCATTTCCAGTACCACCTGTTTAAGCGATCGCCCGTTAGTAAGTTCCTTGGCGACAAAATCCCACCTGAGAACGCAGATAAAGATATCTACGTGCAGGCAGTTGCGGATGAATACCTCCCGAATTTCCAGTGGTTCGCCGCGTACTTGGGCAGTTCGGATAGTGCGCTTCTTAGATGCAATTCTAAATGGATGAGAAATGCCATGTAACTCGCAGCGGGTGATGAGAAACGGTAGGTCAAATTCTGTTCCATTGTAGGTGTAAATTACTTCTGGTTTGCTTGCTTCTAGGTGTTTGAAAAACTCCAGGAGGATTTTGCTTTCGGCTTGATCCATAAAGATGGCAATCTCCCCTATCTCCCTCATACAGCCAATTGCATAGATACGATTTTCTCTTGGGTTTATCCCTGCTGTCTCAATATCGACTACCAGAGTTTTGAGTGTTCCGTAGGTCGGAATATTTACTGTGGGATGCCACTCAGGTATTGGGGTAGTATCTGACCAGAATATGTCGAGTCTTTCCTCATCAACGATAATTTTATTACCAGATTTGGTAATAAAATCTCGGTGGTTATAATTCATAATATCCAAAATTAATTACTCTTTTTTGGCATGAATCCTTGTGATTTAGTTGGTGGTTTTTTGGGCGATAAAAATACCTCAAAAATTATGTCTAGATTATTAGGAAGTGCGAATATTGAAAGCGGCTGCGTATGTGGTTCTTTTTCTTCTAATAGTGCAGTCATAATCCTGTACCAGGGTACTGCTGCTAATATTGATGTTGTTGCTGTAAGCAGCCATACTGGAAATTCGCGTACTTTTAATTGGTTGTAAGTGTTTTTAA
>JBGTMK010000569.1:0-4219 GCA_041743605.1 Nostoc sp. | reverse complement strand
GCGCGGTTCCAGCCCAAGAGTTTTGCTTGTAAACCCAAGTCAGAAATTGCAGCGATCGCACGGGTTTCTTCGTCGCCCATTGCCGGTATACCCACTTCTAATTCCGGGATACCAATGGCATCGAGAAATTTAGCGATCGCTACTTTTTCTTCTAGGGTAAAAGCAACACCTGCTGCTTGTTCACCATCACGTAGTGTAGTGTCATTAATTATGATTTGATTCATTGCAAATATCCCTCTCTTGGAAGTATTCTTAATATCCTTTCTCTCTACAATCCCTAGTAATGGTAAATGCTAAAAATATCACAATTCATAATGTAGGATACATGATCCTTAATTATTGCCCCATTAGTAGCATCACATCTGTATGACAGGGAACTAAATCAATGTATAATTTACTAATCGTTTTTACCGATGTCAGTTGAAATATCTTCGAGTAGCAATGAGCTAATATAACTATTAGCAAATCCCGAACAAAGTAATACACAAAATCCAGCAATTAAGGATGCAATCATCTTCGTAACCTCATTTTTTCTAGTGCATTGGTGTGTAGTTTAGGCAGGTAATGGTACTCAGAGCTACAGGATACAAATTAGTTAACTTTGTTCTGCTAGCCAATCAAAAATCTTTCCTAGCTGCTCCAAGTCAACTAAACCATACTGCCAGAGGAGCATCGGTAACGGGCCATTTTCTAATTCAGGGTGTCGCAGAGCTACAGCAATATCCGCATTTGAAAGTTCAAGTTCATTGTGCAAAAAATTGAGGAGTTTTATATCTCTGTTCCGAGTCGCCATAATTGATTGAACTTTCAATTTCTTAATTTGGGAAAAGAATTAAAAATCAGAATTTCCAATTTCTACTTTGGAATTTCGTCTTTCTAATTGTTGCTATATGTCAGGATAATTTCAGATTTGCTAGAAGAAACAAAATCTAAATCCCATCTAATCCATCTCAGTCTGCAACAAATTCTGCTAGCGGACAGTAGCTTCAAACTCTAAACCTATTTGAGCTTTGTGCATCTATGAACAAAAAGGATAAAGTCCAGTACTTGCGTCATGAATTCAAGATTAATTGTCTCTGAATTAGGTCTTTTTGAAATAATCATGACTCATCACTGTAACGCCAGCAACGCTCTAGCCATTCTAATAATTCGTGACGAGAAGCAAGAAGTTGCATAACTGTACTACGAATTAGAATTACTTCCAGCAAATTGTTCACTTGCACTCGTAAAGAACCATCAGGGGGACAAGAGCAATTAATTTTTAACTCTTGCAATCGGTGATAGATTCGCCAGCGATCGCTCAAAGGAATCTGCAAAACGTGATTTGTCATTTGTCATTTGTCCTTTGTCAGTTGTCATTTGTCCTTTGTCATTTGTCCTTTGCTAATGACCGATGACTAATGACTAATGACTCTTCTCTTAAAATTTGCAGTTGTTTTTCGAGTTCTTCGATGCGCGAGAGCAAAGAACGAATCACGGTTGCTTCCACATCGGGTAGCTTTCCATGTTCTAAGGGAGAAAGGCTGACGCCGCTTTCGTTGCGAGAAATAATTCGACCGGGAATTCCCACCACTGTGGAGTCGCTGGGGACATTTTGCAAGACAATGGAACCAGCACCAATACGGACGCGATCGCCAATTTGCAGATTACCCAAAACTTTCGCACCCGCCCCAATCACTGCATTTTTGCCGACTGTGGGATGACGCTTACCAGTTTCTTTACCAGTTCCGCCAAGGGTGACGCCTTGGTAAATCAGTGTATAGTCGCCGACGATCGCAGTTTCGCCAATGACTACTCCCATTCCGTGGTCGATAAACACGCCCTGACCAATCTCTGCACCTGGGTGAATTTCAATACCGGTCAAAAATCGCCCCAAATGAGAAATTAAGCGGGGGATAAAACCGACTCCTCGACCATGTAACCAGTGAGCAAGACGATGCAAACATAGCGCGTGCAATCCAGGGTAGCAAAACACCACTTCTAGCCAATTACGTGCTGCTGGATCGCGCTCAAAGATAATGCGAAAATCACTCAATAATGGCTCAAAAAAAACGCCAGAGAGGAGATTTTTCAGCATGGATGTATGGGCAGAATCCTGCGTTTTGGTAGTTGGGGGTTCGCTAATACTGTCTAAAGACTGTTGCATCGGTAATGTCTATCTGGTAAATGAGCCATCTGCTATTTTTATGCTTATATCAGGTGACATCCAACTCGATACAAAACCCAATGCTGATTGGATTTATTGGATTGATTAAGGTTGTACTCAAACGCCAAAACCCCGACTCCAGATAAACTTAAAATTTATCTTGGGGTAGGGGCGCTAGTGTTTAATGATGGGGGTACTAGTATTTTTTGGGCAGGGGTTAAGAATTTCTGTTCACGCTACAAGAAACTTTACCCGTAAGCATTTGCTAAGATTTTATCAAGATATTTTGCAATATATTAAGCTGTACTCAGATGCACTCAAATATGGTTTAGATGAGACTAAAAATCAATATTCTGTATCTCCTATTACTATTAGTATCTTATTATTTGGATAGGCGAAAGACAGGTTTCTTTATTTTCTTTTAGGATTTGCTGTCTGTATTTATGTATACGTTTCAAAATATAGTTATCGCTCATAGTGAATATCTTATTATATAGATGTGTTGAAGGAAAGCATTGTACTTTTGTAAATATAGGAATCCGATTTGATTTTCTTGTTTCCCCGCTTGGGGAGCTACCGTTTACACATATCTTTATACACAATGCAAAACATAGTAAGATCCCCCTAAATCCCCCTTAAAAAGGGGGACTTTAACTCTGGTTCCCCGCTTTTTAAGGGGGGTTAGGGGGGATCAATGAGTACTTAAAATCACAGCAAACTACTTTTCAAACAACCTCTAAAAGGAGAGATGAATGGAAGTGAGGTCAAAATTGTACTTCACGCTTGTCGAGAACCGATATAATAACTAACTTTGGCTACTTTTATGATTTTTTCAATTGTTCTAAATAAACAGCAACCCACATCATAATGCTGTTACATCTTTGTTAAGAATAGTTACAGCTTCTTAACACAAGGGCATATTTCTTATGGCAGTTGGAATTAATAAGAATGCACCACATCAAGTTGTAATCGTTGGTGGCGGTTTTGGTGGACTGTATGCAGCAAAGGGTCTGAATGCAGCGAATGTAAATGTTACTCTCATTGATAAACGCAACTTTCACCTATTTCAGCCACTTTTATATCAAGTTGCCACAGGTACGCTATCACCTTCTGATATCTCTGCGCCATTGCGATCTGTATTCAGCAAAAGCAAGAATACAAAGGTGTTGTTGGGAGAAGTAAGTGAAATTGATCCAAAAGCACAACAAGTTATTTTGGGTGATGAAGTAGTACCTTATGATACTTTAATTGTTGCCACAGGTGCTAACCATTCCTATTTTGGTAAAGATCACTGGGAAGAAGTTGCTCCTGGTTTGAAAACTGTGGAAGATGCCATAGAAATGCGTCGCCGGATATTTGGCGCATTTGAAGCAGCAGAAAAAGAAACTGATCCTGAAAAACGACGTGCTTGGTTGAGTTTTGTGATTGTCGGGGGTGGCCCAACCGGTGTAGAGTTAGCAGGTGCGATCGCAGAATTGGCATACAAAACTCTCAAAGAAGATTTCCGCAGCATCGACACCTCAGAAACGAGAATTTTACTATTACAAGGGGGACCTCGCATCCTCCCACACATGGCGCCAGAGTTATCGGCATCAGCAGCAGTATCTTTGCAAAAGTTGGGTATAGAACTCCACACTCACACCAGGGTGACAAATATTGAAGGTGATATTGTTACTTTCAAGCAAGACAATGAATTTACAGAAATTGCCTCAAAAACTATATTGTGGGCAGCAGGTGTTCAAGGTTCCCCAATGGGGAAAGTCTTAGCAGAAACTACAGGTGTAGAGCGCGATTACTCTGGGCGTGTAATTGTAGAACCTGACTTGTCTATCGAGGGTTATGACAACATTTTCGTAATTGGAGATTTAGCCAACTTCTCCCATCAAGATGCTAAACCTTTACCTGGTGTTGCACCCGTAGCTAAACAACAAGGAGAGTATGTAGGTAAACTAATTCAACGACGGCTTCAAGGTAAGACTTTGCCACAATTTCATTACAACGATGTGGGTAGTTTAGCGATGATTGGGCAAAATTTAGCTGTTGTAGATTTAGGCTTCATCAAACTTACAGGTT
>JBGTMK010000568.1:0-2504 GCA_041743605.1 Nostoc sp. | reverse complement strand
AAGACAGCCATAGCAGCAAACGATAATCAACTGATTTTTGGGTTTAGCCCTTTCGTCTGATATTGTATGAACGAGCAGGACTTAGCCGTTCAGCAGGAATATAGCTTAGGAAATACCAATGAACTTAAGCATTCAACAGATCGTGCCAGAGGACGTTGCATTAATGGAAGCTCTATTAGCGACCTTTGGTGAGGCGTTCGATGAGATGGAGACATATAGAAATCCGCCTAGTGCAGACTATCTGCGGCAACTGCTTGATAGTGATTACTTCATTGCGATCGCTGCATTGAAAGAAGGTGAAGTCGTTGGCGGTCTTACTGCATACGAGCTTAAAAAGTTCGAGCAGGAGCGCAGTGAGATTTATATCTACGATCTAGCTGTTGCCGCCGCACACCGACGGCAGGGGATCGCAACGGCATTAATTCAGAAGCTGAAGGAAGTAGCAGCAGCTTATGGAGCTTATGTCATTTTCGTCCAGGCAGATATTGGTGACGATCCAGCCATTAAACTTTATACAAAGTTGGGCGAGCGCGAAGACGTATTGCATTTCGACATACCAGTTAATGGCGGCAATGACAATGCCTAATGCCTATCTGAGTAGTGGCTTTTCGAGAAGGGCATACTAGAGAGTGGGTCAATTTTTTACTACACCGATCGAGACTAAACCTTGGGGCGACAGGTTCTTTCAAGTCACCGATCCAAATGGTGTGGTGATCCAATTGGTTCAGTGGATGACAGATCCGCAGCCATAATCATAGATTGTTCAACTTGAAATTTTAGTTCGAGCGTGATTGTTTTGACTTATCATCTACTGGATAAAACACTACCTTACTCATGATTGCAAAAGTCTGCGCTGCTTTGCAGATATCGCCAAGGGCACTTCCCCTCATTTGTCTCATTAGTGCTGAATTCCTCTCACAACTGGGGAATCAAATTGCAGCGATTGCCATTCCCATTTTAGTGCTGCAATTTACCCACTCGGCGATCGCTACTGGCATCGCTGGAGCAGGAAGTATGATTCCGATTGTGTTGGCTGCCTTCATCGGTGGAAAAGCGATCGATCGATTTGGTGCATGGCAGGTGAGCATTGTAGCTGATGTTTTTAGCAGTCTCTCAGTTCTATTATTACCATTCATTTTTATCGAATTCAAATCAGTGTCCGTGATTTTTATTTTCTTGCTGGTGTTTGTTGGTGCGTTATTTGATCCAACAGCAGTTTCAGGCCGTCATACTCTCATTCCAAAATTTGTCAGACTTTCGGGAATTCCCTTAGACAAGGTAAATGGGTATCGCGGTAGTCTGGAAAATGGAGCAGATTTGTTAGGTCCAATCGTCGGCGCAGGGTTAATTAGCTGGATTGGAACTGTCAATACATTGTTCGTTAACGCAGCCAGTTTCTTTGTTTGTGCTGTAGTATTTGCGATCGCAGTTCCACGTTCACGCCATCCAGAGTTTAAGCATGAGAAGGTTGATCCAATTGCCGGAATTCGGTTCATTCTCCAGCAGCGTCAACTAAGATCGCTCACTCTCACCGGGATGGTACTTAATTTTGTGCTGCTGCCATTTCTCAGTCTCTTGCTTCCAGTGTTAGTCACCCAGAAATTTGCCAATCCTGCCCTACTGCCAAGCTAGGGCAAGGCTTCCAGAAAAGTTATTAGAAAAACTTTTCAATTTCTCGGCACAAAGCCTAGAACAGAAAGTAGCGACAGAATATTTATGGTGTGGTCGAAATGTCAAAGTAATAGATGGGTCAACTGTCTCGATGCCTGACACTGTAGAGAATCAAAAAGAATATCCTCAACCCAGTAGCCAAAAGCCTGGATGTGGCTTCCCAATTGCTAAAATTGGTGTGATATTCAGTTTAGTTACAGGAGCCGCTACTGCACTTTGCATAGACGTTTTGAACGCTCATGATATTAAATTAGCTCGGAAGTTGTACAGTTTTCTCAAACCCAATGATGTACTTTTAGGGGATAGAGCTTTTTGCGCTTATGCCGATATGGTTACGATTACCAAACTCGGTTGTGATGCTATATTTCGGAAGCATCAATCTCGCACAACGACTATGAGCAAAGGCAAAATTATTGGAGATTGCGACAAATTAGTTACTTGGTATAAGCCTAAAAGTTGTCCAAAAGGATTGAATAAAGATGAATTTTTAGCTCTACCTCCTTCCATCACTGTGCGGGAAGTTTACTACTACGTTGTTATTCCTGGCTTTCGCACTCAACAAGTCAGCTTAATTACTACTCTTTTAGATAAATCTTCTTATTCTACTCTCGAAATTGTTGGACTTTACGGTAAACGTTGGGATGTTGAAATAGATTTAAGACATTTAAAAACTACCTTGGGTATGGATATTTTGCGATGTAAAACACCCTCAATGGTACGCAAGGAAATTTACGTTTTTTTGCTAGCTTATAATCTACTTCGTAGTTTGATGTGGGATGCCGGAACTACTTACACCACTCCTCCATTACGCCTATCTTTGCAAGGTACTCGCC
>JBGTMK010000567.1:0-2640 GCA_041743605.1 Nostoc sp. | reverse complement strand
TGTTTTACATACTGGCAGTTATGGAGGATTAGGAATGATGGGATTTTATATAGCGATGGGCATTGTTTCGGCGACGCTATCATTAACGGGGTTTGTGATTTGGTGGGGGCGTAACTATGCGAATAAACCAAAACGCAAAGCAGTTTAAAATAATTCGTAATTCGTAATTCGTAATTCGTAATTAAACATATCGTATGATTAAAATAATTCGTAGTTTGTGATTAAGTTTTACAATGAGTATTTAGAACCTACCACAAAACTTGCCGCTTGTTAGAAGCGGTAAATTAAACATCCAGATTTTATTAAACCTCGACACAAAACATTTAATTACGAATTACGAATTACGAATTACGAATTACGAATTATGATACTAGGAGTGTAACACCTGTGCAAGCGAACTTTATTCGCCAGATTGCCCAAAATAATCCCTCAGATTTTCAACTTAAGCCTTCTGCTTTCACTCTATATAAGCGTTTTTATGGATATATCTGGCAGCACAAATTACCACTTTTAGCAGGTTCTAGCACTATATTTTTTCTCTCTTTATTACAGGTAATTATTCCGCAAATCACCCGCTATGTTATTGATGTCATTATTCCAGAGAAAAAATTTGACTTGATCCCTTGGGTAGGGTTGAGTATTGCCATTATTGCCCTGCTAATCGGAGTATTAAATTTCACTCGCAGTTATATGATGTCTTTAGTTGGACAAAAAACGATTTTTGACATCAGAAATGAGCTATATCAACATCTGCAAAAACTTTCCTTGAGCTTTTTTGAAAATCAGCGAACAGGAACACTGATGACACGAGTAATGCGAGATGTCGATGCTTTAGAAAAGTTAGTTACCACAGAAGTTGCAGAAATTGTTGCTGAAATATTCACATTTGTGGTGATTGTTACTTATCTAATTTACGCAGATTGGCAACTCACGCTGTTGATTTTAATAACTTTACCCATAATGATGTTCCTTACCCAGTTTTTTGGTTCAAGGATGCGGGGAGCTTACCGAGAGGTACAGCAGCAAAGTGCAGAAATTAATAATCATCTCCAGGACACTTTATCTAATATTAAATTAATCAAAGCTTGTGCGAATGAAGGTTATGAAATAGATCGGTTTTCTGAACACAATCGTCAGAATATGGAGGCAAATATTCGCGCTGTCCAACTTTGGTCTGGCTTTTCACCAATAGTTGATTTTATGAATCATCTCGGTTACATCACTGTTCTAGCCTATGGTTCTTGGGAAGTGATGCAGAGTCGAATGACTGTAGGTGATTTGACAGCTTTTTTGGCTTATTTGAACTACGTTAATCAACCGGCAAAACGCTTTAGTAAGGTGATGCACGTCATCCAAAAGGGCGCAACTTCATTGGAACGCATCTTTGAAACACTAGATACCCAACCGGAAGTTAAAGAAAAATCAGATGCGATCGCACTTCCCCCAATTGAAGGTAACATTCGCTGGGAAGGAGTTGAGTTTGCTTATACTTCTAGTCAACCTGTCATTCATAACTTCACCTTAAATATGCAACCAGGAATGACAGTTGCACTTGTCGGTTCTTCAGGTGCAGGGAAAAGTACCCTGGCGAATTTAGCTGCACGTTTCTATGATCCCCAAAAAGGACAGATTTTGGTTGATGGACACGATATCCGCGATGTCACCCTACAGTCATTACGCAGTCAAATGGGTATTGTTTCTCAAGAAACCCTGTTACTGCATGGGACTGTGCGGGAAAACATTGCCTACGGTAAGCCTGGTGTAAATCATGCAGAAATTGAAACCGCGGCTAAAGTTGCCCACGCCCATGAATTTATCATCAGCCTTCCCCAAAGTTATGATACCGTGATCGGAGAACGTGGCATGAAGCTATCGGGAGGACAAAGACAAAGACTTGCGATCGCTAGAGCTTTGATGAAAAATCCCCCAATCCTCATCCTCGATGAAGCAACTTCCGCTCTAGATACGGAGTCAGAACACCTTATTCAACAAGCACTCCAGCAATTACTAAAAAATCGTACTTGTCTAGTTATTGCCCATCGGCTGTCAACTATCCAGAATGCTGATTTAATCGTAGTTTTAGAAAACGGTTACATCATAGAAACAGGCACTCACAGCGAATTACTTACTAAAGGTGGCAGATATGCTTATCTACACACCATGCAGTTTCCCCAAAAGTTACAACTTTTAACTCTCTCCAAACCTCTCTCCTAAAAGAAAAGAGGCTTTGAATCTTGCTCCCCTTCCCTTGTAGGGAAGGGGCTGGGGGTTAGGTCTGTATTGCACTCAATCCAGAAGCGCTATATTCAATGAACCCAGAGATATACTAGAAGTACAGTACATACTGTTAACGGCACTCCAAAGCGGAGATGCTCCCAAAAAGTTAGCTTGTAACCTAAATCCGCAGCAGCTTCTACAGTAATCAGGTTGGCGACTGCACCAAATAAGGTTAAATTCCCTGCCAATGTTGAGCCTGCTGCTAGCAACAGCCAAGACTTAGTATCACCTTGAGAAATCAGCGGTTGTAATAAGAGTACAGCCGGAACATTAGAAATCAAGTTAGATAAAACGACAGTTACACCCAGTAAACTCGCAGCAGAGTTTACTGTATGAGTCAATGGCTGGAGCAAATTTAACTTT
>JBGTMK010000566.1:0-5275 GCA_041743605.1 Nostoc sp. | reverse complement strand
GAAATAGAGGACTGAGACATCCGGCACGATTAACTCTTACCGTTGTAGTCAAAAAGTATCGCACATAAGGGGCTTAAAGGACGCGTGGGTATTTTTAGGAACTTTCGCACATCATGGGATATGGGTATCGACCTCGGTACCGCTAACACCCTGGTTTATGTATCTGGTAAAGGTATTGTACTACAAGAGCCTTCTGTAGTTGCTATCGATGTCAATGAAAAGGTGGCACTAGCAGTAGGAGAAGAAGCCAAAAAAATGCTCGGTCGCACACCTGGAAATGTGATTGCCCTCCGCCCTTTGCGCGATGGTGTAATCGCTGATTTCGAGATAGCGGAGTTGATGCTGAAAAGCTTTATTCAGCGTGTAAATGAAGGTAAATCTCTGATTCTACCCCGGATTGTTATTGGTATTCCTAGTGGTGTCACAGGAGTAGAAAGGCGAGCTGTGATGGATGCAGCCCACCAAGCAGGAGCAAGAAAAGTGTATTTAATTGATGAACCTGTAGCCGCGGCCATTGGTGCAGGACTACCTGTTGCAGAAGCAACTGGCAACATGATCATCGATATTGGTGGTGGGACAACAGAAGTTGCAGTGCTGAGTCTTCAAGGTACGGTGATCAGTGAATCAGTACGCATTGCTGGAGATGAACTGACTGAAGCGATCATTCAGTATATTAAGAAAGTTCATAACTTAGTTATTGGTGAACGTACTGCCGAAGATATCAAAATTCGGCTTGGTTCTGCCTATCCGACTAATGATGATAATGACGCCATGATGGAAGTCCGAGGTTTACATCTGCTTTCTGGTCTACCGCGAACTGTAACAATCAAAGCCCCAGAAATCCGTGAAAGTATGCTCGAACCTCTATCAGTAATTATAGAAGCTGTGAAGCGGACACTGGAACGCACACCTCCAGAATTGGCAGCAGACATTATTGACAGAGGTATTATGTTAGCTGGTGGCGGTGCTTTGCTCAAAGGCATAGACACCCTCATTAGCCATGAGACAGGGATTGTTACCCACATTGCTGCTGATCCTTTGAGCTGTGTTGTGCTGGGAACAGGTCGTGTGTTAGAAAACTTTAAACAGTTGGAACGAGTTGTCACTGAAAGCTCTCGCAATATGTAGCAAAAAAATATCAGACTTGAGTTCTATTTGAGTTCTATTTGGGTTTTATATAAATAGAATCCCAGTAGAACTTAATTTATATAGATATGCAAAGGTATATATGGTGACAATACGGCGTTGGTGGGATCATAAAGGGTTGCAAATTGGTTTGTTAGCTCTAGTAGTTGGTAGTGCTTGGATATTGCGACAGACTCAAGGTGAACTTGTGCTTGAGACTTACCAGGCAATTACCCGTCCGCTAGAGATGTTACAGCCAGGGCCAACTAAAGAAGAACGTCTTAGAGATGCCCGGATATTAGAATTGCAAACCCGTATAGTAGATTTGGAAAGTCAAAAAACAAAGCTACAAGATTTATTAGGCTATGTGGAAAAAGAGCCGCTGGCATCACGGCCAATTCCAGCACGAGTAATAGGACGTAGTGCTGACCAGTGGTGGCAACAAGTTACCCTGAATCGTGGTGTGAATGCAGGGATTCAGGAAGGCTTCATAGTCAAGGCAGATGGCGGATTGGTAGGTTTGGTAGAAAGTGTAACTCCCAATACTAGCCGCGTGTTGTTAATCAGTGACCTCAAGAGTCAAGTGGGTGTATCCATTAGCCGCACGGCAGCTAAAGGTGTTTTGCGAGGAGATTCTTCTGCTGAAGCTGTGCTGGAGTTTTATGAAAAAGTCCCAAATGTCAAGGTAGGAGATTTAGTTTCCACGTCTACTTATAGTCAGAAATTTCCATCTGGTTTGGCAGTAGGACGAATTAAGTCTTTGGATTTAAAGAAACTTCCCACATCAGTCGCAAAAATTGAGCTTTTTCCGCCAATCCGCTTTCTCGATTGGGTAGCTGTTTATCCAAAGCCAGAAAACCAAGAGTCGGAAAATCAAGTACCGCAAAAATCTAAGTAAATTCTTTGAGAAAATCCATAGAAAAATGAAGATTCCTGCATTTGTTAGTAGCAGGCGGAAAAAGCCAAAATCGTCAGAGCGAAAATCGAAATTCCAAATCCAGCCACTTTCTCGTTGGCATCCTGGTATACGCCAATTGTTCGGTTGGATAGTGACGGTTGTATCAGTACTGTTATGTTTACTGTTATTGCCAACCCGGCTGCCAGGTATGGAATTATTGGGAATTGGCCCTAACTGGCTGTTAATTTGGGTGGTAGCTTGGAGTGTGAAGCGCACGGTGTTTGCCGGAGCATTAGCAGGTATAGTTCTGGGGCTACTTCAAGATTCAATGACATCACCTAATCCTACTCATGCCCTCAGTTTAGGGATAGTGGGAATTTTAACTGGTCTGCTTCAGAAACAGCGTTTTATCGAAGAAGATTTTATTTCAATTGCTGTAATTGTCTTTGTTATGGCAGTTTTGGCAGAAACTATCTTTGGGTTGCAATTAACTTTGATAGGCAATGAGCGCAAAGTGACAGATATTTGGACATATTACCAGCGTGTCGCTCTTGCCTCTGCCATTCTTAGTAGTTTATGGGCGCCTGTGGTTTATTATCCCCTGAATCTTTGGTGGCAGCGGATAAAATTATTGGAGCAATAGTAAAGTTAGAGACACGATTAATCGCGTCTCTACAAGAGTTGGGAGTTAGGAAGGGGAGAGGTTACAGGTGACAGTAAAGAAAATTATCTTTTGTACCCTGTAACCTAAATTTTTATGGAATTTAGGCAACCTCTGGCAATATGGATTCAAGCTACAGTGAACTGTAAGTGTGAATATTACAGACTCATGTAAGCTCATGTAAGTTGAGACAGCCAATAATAGCGCCTGGATATTACTGTTTAATTATCAGGATCAAAGCGTGATTATCTTGTGGAAAGGCTGTGCGATCGCGTGCAGAATATTTATAGTGTTGCCTAAAATTATGGATAATTCCCCAGTGGTCGCTCAACCAGATGCATCCTTACCAAATTACACTCAGGAAAATATACGAATAGTGGAGTCAGCAGTTGAATCGAATTCTCCACCGAAAGAAAAGGTAGGAACTGACTTTGACTCTCGGATGATGCTGCGATGTTTGGAACTTGCTCGCCGCGCTTTAGGACGTACTTCGCCAAATCCGTTAGTGGGAGCGGTGATTGTCAAGGATGGCGAGATTGTTGGCGAAGGATTTCATCCTCGTGCAGGTGAGCCTCATGCAGAAGTGTTTGCTTTGAAAGCAGCAGCCAATCGCGCTCGTGGTGCAACAATCTATGTGTCACTCGAACCTTGCAATCACTACGGACGTACTCCCCCTTGTTCGGAAGGATTGATACAAGCTGGAGTGGCAAAAGTAGTAGTGGGTATGGTTGATCCCAATCCCCTGGTAGCTGGAGGTGGAATTGCCCGTTTACGAGCGGCGGGGATCGAAGTGTTGGTAGGAGTAGAAGAGTCAGCTTGTCGTCAACTAAATGAAGCTTTTGTGCATCGCATTCTCTACAAGCGACCTTTGGGTATTTTAAAATATGCCATGACTTTAGATGGGAAAATTGCTACTACCTCTGGTCACAGTGCTTGGGTGACAAGCCAAGAGGCCCGCAATGAAGTACATCAGTTGCGGGCGGGTTGCGATGCCATAATTGTCGGTGGTAACACAGTCAGACAAGATAATCCTTACTTAACCAGCCATCAGGTGGAGGCACATAATCCCCTGCGGGTGGTGATGAGTCGTCATCTCAACTTACCGGAAAGTGCCCATTTGTGGCAAACTGCGGATGCTCCAACTTTGGTGTTTACACAAGAGGGTGCTAATCCCGACTTCCAAAAACTGTTGCTCAAGCAGGGGGTGGAGGTAGTGGAATTAACGTCACTTACACCAGATAAGGCAATGGCGTACTTATATGAACGGGGTTTTTGTAGCGTGTTGTGGGAGTGTGGTGGTACCCTAGCTGCTAGTGCGATCGCTCAAGGAGCAGTACAAAAAGTTTTGGCATTTATTGCCCCGAAAATCATTGGTGGTAGTATTGCTCCCACACCAGTGGGTGACTTAGGTTTTACTACCATGACTGAAGCGTTGTCTCTAGAACGTGTTCGTTGGCGTGTAGTGGGATCTGACTGCTTGGTGGAAGGTTATTTTACCAAAAAGCCAATAGTCAATAGTAATAACACTTGACTAATAATCAATTTATCGTGATTTTACTATCATGAACACTGGCGTTCATGAGCAATATCACGTATAAGGGCTAAGCGAGATTGAATGTAGTGGCACAGATAATCAGTTTCGTTAGAATCTAACAACACTTGAGTTTCGGTTTGTTTCACTAACCACTGTACCAAGCTAGCATCATCCAGTTGTAAGAGGAGCTTGGCTTGGGCGGTTTCAACCACTGACCAAAGCTGACGCATGATTGTAGGAGTCATCAGACCTCAATTGAATAATTTAGCTTTGCTGTCTTCAGATTACACAATTTTGATAGCACTTTACGACATGAATGTAGAAGCTGAGACAAGTATTATTAAAAACTTAATAATGGTATTCATAACTTTATGAAGATTAAGAATTTGAAACTCAGATTGAAAATGGGGAATGGGGATTAGAAAAGACAGATTTTTATGGGTTTAGTCGCAAAATCTAGCAAACAAATCCGCTAATTCTAAAAATTGGGTTTTTGTGCTTGTGAAGACTGAAATTGCCTTGATTGTAGCCCAATAAAGTCAGTTTTTTAGACACTATATTGAATACTGAATCTGTCTCATAAAATACAAAAATCTAACTTTTGAGAATGATATTCCTCCCGGCATTAACACTGCCTGGCTGTAGATGGACTCACAAAATCATGTAAATCTGCATCCCAAATGCTAATGTAAATAAAATTACATTCTTGACGGATAATCTGACCCTTAATTGAGCCTTTCTTAAAACTAAAATTATCTAACTGGCGCTGGTGTACCTGTTTGAGTCCCTGCTTAATATCTCCAGTGGCTTGCCCATTTAACAATCCATTCAAAGTAGCTTCCATTACCTGGGGGTCTATTGATTGGGCAAAAGATACCTCAGTTTGACGCAGCACTTTAGAATTACGATCAAATAAGTAACCAAGGTCAATTTTGTTTGGTACTAGTTTGTAGACGACAGCACGAGTATTGCCCCATACGCCTCTTAAATCTTTACTTGGTTTGCCGAGGGTAGCTTCAACGGCACTTCTGGGTGTACCTGTAGGAAATGCCGGAAC
>JBGTMK010000565.1:0-4583 GCA_041743605.1 Nostoc sp. | reverse complement strand
CCTCTGAGCTTGGATGATCTAGCAGATCAGGAGTTAGTAGACTTAGTAGAAAATCTGGAAGCGGAATTCCAGCGCGAATTTATCGCCCAGGAAGTAGATGCTGACCACGATCGCGTGCTGATTGTGGGGCTGATGACCAGTGAGATGACTCCCCTACAATTCCAAGATACCCTATTAGAATTGGCACGGTTAGTTGATACTGCTGGGGGAGATGTATTACAGACAATACAACAAAAGCGATCGCGCGTTCATCCCCAAACCGTAGTTGGCGAAGGTAAGGTGCAAGAAATTGCTTTAACGGCCCAAACACTAGGAGTCAACCTCGTTGTCTTCGACCGCGACCTCTCACCCTCCCAAGTCCGCAACTTAGAAATGCAAATTGGTATCCGGGTAGTTGACCGCACCGAAGTAATTTTGGATATCTTTGCCCAACGCGCTCAGTCCCGTGCCGGTAAATTGCAAGTAGAACTAGCACAGTTAGAATACATGCAGCCGCGACTGGCTGGTAGAGGTCGCACCATGTCCCGATTAGGTGGTGGTATTGGGACTCGTGGCCCTGGTGAAACAAAATTAGAAACAGAACGCCGTGCCATTGGGCAGCGTATTTCCCGACTGCAAAAAGAAGTAACCCAGTTGCAAGCCCATCGTTCGCGGTTACGGCAGCGACGGCAGCATCGGGAAGTTCCTTCAGTGGCTTTGGTTGGATATACCAACGCTGGTAAATCCACTTTGCTGAATGCTCTCACCAATGCAGAAGTTTATACAGCCGACCAGTTATTTGCCACTCTCGATCCCACCACCCGCCGCCTGGCGATTCCTTATGGCGAAACCAATGAACATCAGGAAATTCTGATTACAGATACAGTAGGGTTTATACACGAACTACCTGCATCGTTAATGGATGCCTTCCGCGCCACCTTGGAGGAAGTTACAGAAGCCGATGCCCTACTACATTTGGTGGATTTATCTCACCCGGCTTGGTTGCGTCATATTCGCTCAGTCAGGGAAATTTTGGCACAAATGCCAATAACACCTGGCCCGGCGCTGGTTGTTTTTAACAAAATTGATCAAGCCAATAGTGAGACACTAGCCCTAGCTAGAGAAGAATTCCCCCTCGCAGTATTTATTTCTGCGAGTCAGCGCTTGGGATTAGAAACCCTACGTCACCGCCTTGCCCAGCTGATCCAATATGCCGTTGACTGTGGGTAAATACTAGAATTGCATCAATATTTAATCTTAATAAAACTCAGTAGCAATACTGGGTTTTTTCTTGTATGAAGCTAAAAATAAAGTCTTTTTGAACTAAGGCTGGTATCATAGACAACTTCTAATTGAATATCTAGAGTAGTAAAAGACTTTTCACTGGGTGCATCTGATTTTACATGGATACAAAGCAGCAAATTCCCATCATTAGCAACTGAGTCTTACCATTTTCTTTTCCAAACATTGATTAACATGAAACATCTATTTTCCACTGCAACAATACCTGCGTTTTTAGCTGCTACTGCCGTTGTGATATCGTCTTCTGCTTTTGCCCCTGCTAATGCCGCTTCGATGAGTTTCACTATTAATGAGTTCACCGGCGCGGACACTCAGGTAAAGTTTACCTTAGATGACACAATAGCCGGAACTGGCAAAGTTCAGTTTAAAGTAGATTATTTATCCACTGGCAGCAACACAATTGCTGACATCCGTGGTATTTTCTTCAACATTTTAGATAACTCACTCCTCAGTGGTCTTCAAGTAGTAGGTAAAGATGTAACAGCTAGCAAATTTGGCCCTGCTGGAACAGTTGACTCTGTGGGCGGCAATAGTAACAATTTGAACGGCGACGGGAAGAACCAGAATAACTTCTTTGATGCTGGTGTAGAAATTGGTCAAGAAGGTATAGGTCAAGGAAAAGGCGACATTCAATCTACCATCTTTACCCTATCCCATACTTCACAAGCTTTAACGTTGGCTCAGTTTTCTCAGGAAAACTTTGGAGTGCGGTTAATGAGCGTCGGTTCTGAAACCAAGCGTGAAGGAAGTAGCAAACTCAAAGGAGAAGCCCCTTACTACACACCCCCACCACCACCACCTAAAAAAGTTCCTGAGCCTACTACAGCAGTTGCCTTTGGCTTATTTGCTGTAGGTGCGCTGAGAGTAGCGAAGAAAAAGCCTTTAGTATTAGCTTCAATAACAGTCGCCTAGAAGCTTTACTGGGAGACAGCGACATACTCCACACACTCCCCTTTCAGGGTGAGTGTGGGCTTCTCAACGACTCTTCAATGAAGACATTAATTGAGCTTTAAGGGCGTGTGTCCCACGCGCCTTTATGTTAAGAGATGCGTTCAAATCACGGCACAGACTGACCTTACAATTAGGGCAATTGTGCATTCTTTGAGATAACAGCTTTTTAACTTTATGACCACAACTAGAACACTCAAGGCTTGTACCATTTGGGTTTACAGCTATTACTTTTAAACCAGCATTTTCGGCTTTGCTTGAAAGTATGGCTCAGTATTTCAAGCGTTTTATCAATTTTTTTCGGATTGCTCTTTATTTGGCTTAATCTTATATTGGTATGAAATTTTCATTTTGCCCTTTGTTGTTTTTCGACCTGAATACAAGATAACATAATATGTATCCATTGTGTAACCAGAATGAAAAACAAACAATTAAGGTTGAGAATGTCAGAACGTCGGTTTAATAAGCTTCAAAATTATGCCATTTACGCAGACAAAACCATGACTCAGGTGATTGATGAACTCATTGACTCGTTGCCAAACACAGAAAATGGCAATTCCTTATCGACCCACTGCCCTGTCAATCCTGCGGATTGAATTGGTTGTAGGTCAATTCGTCATTGCCCAAAAATTCATCTCATCACCTAACCCTTCGGGTAGGTGATGAGATGAATTTTTGTTTTAGCTAAGTGAAAAAGTTATAAGAAAAAATTATTAGCTATTCTTTATTAAAGATATTAATGTGAATTAAATCTCTTAAGCGCATATTTACGCGTCAAAATTAGCAGACTGAATGTCTGTTATTTTACCTGTTTGTGCAAACACAAAAAGTAACTAATTTTACTTACCTAAGTATATATACAGGCTATTTGATCCCAAATTGTAATGCTTTTATGAACCGATCAAAAATTAATTATGAAGTAAGTATGAATTTTGTCAAACAGCATCTAAAGTCCCTAGACTAAAACAGTAAGCTAGGACACAAAGGCAAATAATATTATGATGTTACTGATTAAACTAAAAGTATACTAAGAAGACAATTGCACCTCCGTGTGTTAAGTTCCAACGATGACACAAGCCGACAAAAAGTCAGGAGCAATTCAATCCGAATTATTCAATGTTCGGATCGATCTAGGTAATCTATGGATTTTTTTCTTGGACACAGGAGTTATTGATGGTGGCGAGAGTGCTTCTACCTACTAAAAAAGTTCTTGATTTTCCTATTACTGCTTTACGCTTTGACGATCAGATACAAACAATACTTAAGTGGGCAAGTAGGCGTGAGAGTAAAACTGTGTATGTAGCCAATGTACATATGCTCATTGAAGCTCATTGGAATCCAGAATTTGCCACCGTATTGCGAAATGCAGATATAGTTACTCCTGATGGTATGCCTCTCGTATGGATGATGCGAAAAATGGGAGCGCTTTACCAAGACCGTGTAGCAGGAATGGACATTCTCTTAGCATTGTGCCAGCTAACCCAAACACAAAATCTGAGTATTTTCTTTTTAGGTTCCCAAACAGAAATTCTTTTTAGGATGCAAAAAAGGTTAGAGCAAGAATTTCCACAGATGAAGATTGCGGCAATGGAACCTTTACCCTTTCGTCCCCTGACTGAACATGAAGATGCAGCCTTAGTTCAAAAGATTAATTCTAGTGGTGCCAGCGCCGTTTTAGTGTCTCTAGGATGTCCTAAACAAGAAAATTGGATAGCTCAACATAAAGGCAAGATACAAGCTGTAATGATTGGATTGGGTGGAGTTTTTCCCGTTTATGCAGGAATTCACAAGCGGGCACCCCGTATAGTTCGAGACTTAGGACTTGAATGGTTGTATCGGTGGATTCAAGAACCACGCCGACTTTGCGGCCGCTATGCCAAGACTATTCCACTATTTATATGGTTGGCTACCAAGCAACTACTATCATCAAGTCGTATTGCAGCAGTCTTCCTTCACGAGACTGGGGATTAAGCAAAACTAACTATGTGTTCTGTTTAACACGACATTTTTGATATATCAACTATATTAACCAAACAAAATCAAAAAGTTATGTTGTTGTAAGCAATGGACGAATAAGAAAGTTAGACACCACCTAAAGCTAGAAAATGTAAGCAACAGTCTCCAAATTCATCAGTAAATTTTCTACCAAGAGTTTATTGAATAGCTACTAAACTGCAAAAATATTGTGGTATACTCTTCTAGAATAAAATTAAATATCAAAAGTGTTTTTGAACATATTACAGCAATCGTTATTACCTATACTTTACTATGTGATTTTGGGAGCAAAAAATTTTGATGATGACCATAACCGAAAAAAATAGGTGGAAGTGATTGGTTCCAAAATAAATTATTCA
>JBGTMK010000564.1:0-6409 GCA_041743605.1 Nostoc sp. | reverse complement strand
ACGACTTCTATTGATTGATGATGACCCTAACCTCATCTTGCTGGTGAAGGATTACTTGGAATTCCGGGGATATGAAGTTATCACCGCTGAAAATGGACGTGAAGCTCTGGAAATTTTAGAGCAAGATGTTCCAGACATGATCATCTGCGATGTGATGATGCCGGAAATGGACGGATATACTTTTGTGGAACAAGTCCGGCAAAACGAACGCACCAGCTGGATTCCGGTTCTTTTCCTTTCAGCTAAGGGACAAAGTGCAGACCGAGTTAAGGGTCTGAATAAAGGTGCTGATGTTTATATGGTCAAGCCCTTTGAGCCAGAAGAACTCGTAGCGCAAGTTGAATCCTCGCTGAAACAAACTATCCGTTGGAAAGAACACCAAGCAAAAGGAGGCGAAAACGGTTCCCGTATCCAGGTTCCCTTCGATGTGCAATTAACCCCAACCGAACTGAAAGTAGTTCAGTTTGTTGCTAGGGGTTTAGCTAACCGTGAAATTGCTGAAGAACTAAATGTTAGTCAGCGCACGGTTGAAAGCCATGTGTCCAATATGTTGGGCAAAACCAATCTCCACAACCGCACTGAACTAGCGCGGTGGGCGATTGAAAATCAAATGGCATAGCCAATTTTAGATTTTAGATTTTGGATTTTGGATTGATAATCTAAAATCCAAAATCCGAAATCGAAAATTGATTACCAACCATCTTCTTCAGGGCTAGATTGGTGCAAAACTTCTAAATCCAGTTCATCCAGGTAAGTCAAGGCACTTTCAATCTGGGAGACAGTGCCCCGTAGTTCCAGATCGAAGCAGCTATATTGTGGCACGTTTGCGCTTACCTGAGCATCAGCAATAATGACTGTGACACCATAGTGAGAAACCAGTCGTGAAATGACTGGTTCCTCATGTAAGTCTTTAGGAATACGAATCTGGATGCGAGTTTGGGTACGTCTATTATCTAAAATACCAGTATTAGATTTTACCTGTTTATTTGGAATTGACATTGTAGCTTCCTATTCGACTTCTTGGACGAGGGTTTAGCTTTGCATGATTTCTTTTAACACTAGCGTCACTCATCCCATGTACGCAAGGGGTAGCAAATGATTCACGATTGATATCATCGAATCTTGATGATATCAATTATGAATTCCTAATAAACAGGTGCGATCGCATCTAATGCAATACGCTTCGGTTAAGGTTTTTTGATGAAAATTATAGAGCGCGAGATGCGATAAATTATTGTAGAGACGGCGATTTATCGCGTCTTTTGTCTTAATTAAATAGTATTAGCATCTAATGGATTATGTATTTATTAAAACAGAATTCAGGATTATTCTTTAGAAACTTATAAGTTAAATTTTGTTAGAAGATAAATCAATGTCTTAAAAAATAACTCTCCGGTGAAGTCTTAATTTAAGTGTTGTTTTTATGATTAACAGCTAATGCTATTGGAATTTCAATCGCAAATTCTGTTCCATAAGCAAACTCCGACTTTGGCTGGATATTTCCCTGATGTTTCTCAATAATTTGATGGCTAATTGCCAAACCTAATCCTGTTCCTTTGTTGATAGGTTTAGTTGTAAAAAAAAGGATCAAATATCTTGCTTTGGATCTCCGAATCTATTCCATCACCGTTATCTCTGAATGTAATTATCACTGTTTCTAATTCAGTTACTTCAGTTTTAATCACGATTTGCTTTTGGATCTGATTATCTAAGTCTAGTAAAGCATCAATGCCATTACTAAGGATATTCATGAATACTTGGTTTAGTTGTGCTGGATAACATTGAACTGCTGGGAGATTTCCATAGTTTTTAATAATTTAAATTTTTGATTGTAGCCGATGATTTAAGAGTAATAACGTACTTTCAATCCCTTCATGAATATTCACAGCTTTTTTCTCTGACTGATCGAGTCGAGAAAAATTTCTTAGGGACAGCACAATGTCACGAATCCGATCAGTCCCTATCCTCATGGATGAAAGAATTTTTGGTAAATCATCGATGATAAAATCAAGATTAAAATCACCAAATTTTTCTTCAAATAAAGAATATAACTCTGGATGTTCTTGTTGATATAGTTCAATTAAATTTACAAGACAGTTTACATGGTTATTAAGATGATTAAAATTGCCGTGAATAAAATTAACAGGATTATTAATTTCGTGGGCTAAACCTGCGACCATCCGACCCAAGCTAGACATTTTCTCAGTCTGGATCAATTGTACTTGGGTTGTTTGCAATTCCTGTAAGGTATTTTTTAACTGTTGTGCTTGAAGTTGGGCAGTAGCAGTTGCAGTCGTGAGGGCTTTGAGGTTGTTGTATGCTTTGGAATGATAACGAATGCGGGCAATTAACTCAACTGCATCGGGTAACTTGATTAGGTAGTCATTTGCACCCTCGGTAAAGGCGTCGGCTTTCAACTTTGCTTCTTCTTTACTGGATAGCATGACGATGGGAATATCACGAGTTACCGGATGAGAGCGAAACCAACGCAGTAACATTAATCCATCGATATCTGGCATGATCATATCCAAAAAGATCACCGTTGGTTCTATGGCGATCGCATCTTGAATAGCTTTAGCTGGATTACTTGTGTAGTGAAGAGAAATATCTGTTTCTGTTGCAACGATTCGACGGAAGGCTTCGCTGATGATTACCTGATCGTCAATTAGCAGAAGCCTTACTGTCGAGATTTTGCCATCCAAAATAAATGGCGCAGCTTGTGGAGTTTGTGGTTGACTCCACTTCGGTGATAATTTTTCTGTCTTTGGAGATGTTTCTAAGAGTGCTGTTTCTTGCAGGTTCATTTAGCACCTCTAAATAGATATTTGTTTTCAATACTACAAACTAGCCAGTTAAATCTACTAATCGGTATTTGTCACAATTGTATCTCAGTATTTAGTTGTATTAGTGTTTTGCAATACTTCGTAAAGGTATTTTAAGTATCTGCCTTAAGGCAGATACTTTGAGGCAAAAAAAGTATATTCAACTACTATTTGATTAAGTGTTTTGCCGTAAAGTTCATGCAAGCTGATGCGATCGCCTCAACTGGCAAAACCTCCACCGCAGCTTTTAATTCCACTGCTACTTTCGGCATACCATAAACAACGCAAGTTTTGGAGTCTTGGGCAATAGTGTGCCAATCTACTTCGCGCAATCGTTTTAAGCCTTGAGCGCCATCTCGACCCATCCCCGTCAGCAATACCCCAACGCCCTTTCCAGTCCAATTTTTAGCCACACTTCTGAAGAAAACATCGACTGATGGACGGTAGGAAAAATTTAGTGGTTCTTTGTCATAGCCAAGGGTGAGGTCGGGACGCATGACCAAATGAAGATTTGTGCCGGCAATGAGAACTTGACCAGGTTGTGGTGTATAACCTGCGATCGCTAGTTGCACAGGCAGAGGAATTTGCTCATTCAACCAGGCGGCAAAACCTTGGACAAATTGGGCATCTACATGCTGAACAACAATTACAGCCGCCGGAAAATCTTGGGGAAATTGGGAGAGAATAGTTGTCAATGCTTGGGGCCCACCAGTGGAAGCCCCGATCACAATTAGGGGTGGAAGTGATTTTGAGTGATCGCGGCAATTTTATTTAGTAGTCCATCATCACCTAAGATTGGCGTGTTGATGGCATCCAAGGCTCCATAGCCCATTGCTTGAAAAACCTTGGCTGCATAGCGATTAACGCTAGCTGTCACCATCACAATAGCGCAGGGAGATTGGCTCATGATATGCCGTGTAGCTTCTACTCCATCCATGCTAGGCATCAGCACATCCATCAAAATTAAGTCGGGAGTATCAGCCGCACATTTGCTCACAGCTTCCGCACCATCGTAAGCAACCCACGCCAACTGATAGTCTGGTACTTTTACCAAAATCCGCCGTAGTGCCTCTACAGCCATGAACATATCGTTAGCGATCGCAATTCTCACAGATTATGCCATTTCTCCAAAATAACGGTACAAATACAACATATAGAAACCCAGATTAAATCTAACTTTGTTAATTACGAATTACGAATTACGAATTATTATCAAGCCTCTCCAATTAAATCAATCACCGCCTTTAACAGAGTGTCATCATGAAAGCTGCTCTTCGTGAGATAGTAGTCTGCACCTGCTTCTAACCCTTGCAATCGGTCTTCTTCTCGGTCTTTGTAAGAAACGATAATCACAGGTATTTGCTTCAATTTGGCATGAGTTTTTATCTGGCTGGTGAGTTCAAAGCCGTTCATTCGGGGCATATCAATATCTGTCACCACCAAGTCATAATCGCCGCTACGTATTGCATTCCAACCATCAATGCCATTAACCGCCACTTCAGCTTTGTAACCGTTGTTTTCCAAGAGTTTGCGTTCCATTTCGCGCACAGTGATCGAATCATCCACCACTAACACTCGCTTGTAAGTTTTGGTAACTACCTGATGAGTAGACTGATTTACCTGAGAAAGTTGTCCACTAGAAAACACCTTCGCAATGGAACGGACTAAATCTTCGACATCGACAATTAACACTGGGGAACCATCATCCATGAGGGCGGCGGCGCTAATATTCGGGACTTTACCAAGACGGGGATCTAGGGGGCGGACAACCAAATTGCACTCACCGAGAAACCGATCTACAACTAATCCGTAACGGTTGAGGCGATCGCTAATTACAATCACTGATAACGATTCTATATTCACCGTAGGCGAGGCTAACTCTAAAACTTGACTTGCCAAAATCAACTCCACAGGTTGATTATTCATCACGAAAAATGGACGATTTTCCGATACGGCAATCTTAGATTTGGATAATATCAACACCTGTTCAATGCGTGTCAGCCCAAAGGCATAAGGTTCGCCAGCAATTTCCACCAACAAGGTGCGAATCACAGATAGCGTCAGGGGTAACTGCAAGTAAAAGGTCATACCCCTTCCCAACACAGAAATTGCCCGCAGCGTCCCGCCAACTTCCCGCACTGCGCTATGGGCGATATCCAATCCCACACCGCGTCCCGAAATTTCGGTGACAGTTTGGGTTGTGGAAAAACCAGGCAAAAATAAGAATTCCATCAACTCAACTTCGGTAAGTTGAGTAGCCATTTCCGGGTTTGTCAGTTGTTTGCTGATGACTGCTTGGCGCAAAAACTCGATATCGATTCCCCGTCCATCATCTGCAACGGTGATAAACAGCATTCCGGCGCGATGGGTAACTTCAATACGAATAATTCCTTCTTCTGGCTTTCCGGCTGCTAGACGTTCCTGGGGCGTTTCAATGCCATGATCGATCGCATTCCGCAAAATATGAGTCAATGGAGCTTCCAGACGTTCTAGAATATCTCGATCTACCAAAGTAGATTTACCGACGATTTCCAGTTTCACCCGTTTACTCAACTGTCTTGCTAAGTCGCGCACCATCCGGGGAAATCCTTGTCCTCCATCCGCAAAGGAACACATTCGGGTAGCAATAACTTCTTGATATAGGCGCTGGGAAAGGTTAGCAGAACGCTGAGAAAATTTTTCTAGTTGGTTTTGGCGATCGCTCATCATCTGGTAACATTCGTTAGCTTTCTGATGAGTTGCACTCAAGGTTTCCTTAATTTGCCGATCCAGATGATAGTTGCCTAATAAATCCTGTAACTTCTCCAGCAGGTTGGATAATTCCCCCTGATTGCTTCTCAGTTTCAGCAAAGAGTTAGCAAATGGTTCTAATAAATTTGCCTCAACTAAAGACTCTCCAGCTAAACCCATCAAGCGATTGAGATTTTCAGTACTCATTCGCACCGCCCGATTTTGGATGATGCCTAATTCTTCTAGTGGGGATGGGGAAATAAGGGTTGTCTGTTGGTTGTCTTCTAACTGCGCTGTTGTTATTAGGGGATGAATTTCTGTAGAGGTTGCCTCTGGAGTTAGGATATTAGCGATCGCACTCACTAACGATTGAATGCCGATATTTTCTAACAACTGCAAATTTGGGTTAGCTGTAAACGTTTCAGCTATACGCAGGAGCATATCTACCCCTTGCAGCAATACATCAATGCGATCGGCAGTTAAGGTAACTTTTTCCTCTTGAGCCGCCACAAAGCAGTCTTCCATGACGTGGGCAAGGTTGACAACTGGATCGATTTGGACAATTCGGGCAGCGCCTTTGATGCAATGGGCTGCCCGCATTAAGGCTGCCAGTTCTGGTTGAGGATCGGGTTTCGTCTCCAGTGCCAATAGACAATCATTCAATACCACAACTTGGGCTTTTACTTCCATGTTGAATAAATCCAGCAAGGAAAGATTGCTGACATCAAATTCTTCTAACATTACTACACCTTCCTAGAACACCGATTCATTAATCCTGGAAGAACCTCTCCCCCAACCCCCAATACGTTTTACCCCTCCCTAACCCTCCCCTTGTAAAGGGGAGGGAACTAGATTTC
>JBGTMK010000563.1:0-2526 GCA_041743605.1 Nostoc sp. | reverse complement strand
CCTCTCAAACTTGTTTATAAAAATTAACCTCAAATTAGAAGAACATGGATAACTCAAAAGGATTTTATTGCCTATTGAGTTTCAAAGATACTTTTCGAGAGTGGAAGCTAATGTAGTTTTAGGCACGGCGCCAACCACCATATCCACTTTTTGTCCATCCTTAAAAATCATTAATGTGGGAATGCTGCGGATGCCGTACTGACTAGCAACATTAGGATTTTCATCCGTATTGACTTTTACGACCTTTATTTGACCTTTGTACTGTTCTGAGATTTCATCGACAACAGGAGCTACCATACGGCATGGTCCGCACCAGGGTGCCCAAAAGTCAACTAAAACAGGTACATCGCTTTCGAGTACTTCTTGCTTAAAACTAGAATCGGTAACTTGTGCGGCTGTTGACATGCCTAAAACCTTCGCCAATAATATCTGAGCTTGGTGAAAATTCTACCATAGCAAAAACCTCAGCTTGGGACTGCGAGGATGTACATTTGCAAAGAACCTCTAGAATTTATTTACAAACATAAGGAACCGCCCGAACAGTAGTCCGGGCGGAGTGTGGTGTGAGGAGTGAACGGAAACATGCGTCTCCGCTATTTCTATTGTAGGCGACATATCGGATTTTTCCAGCAATTGTTTAGGGGCCTGAAAAAATTTATTGAAGGATTGGGGGTTGGGGAGGAGGCAGGGGAGCAGGGAGCAGGGAGATGAGTTTTCCCTTCAGCAAGAGCAGCACCCCGCCCTTCTGCCTCTTTTCAATGCCCCATACCCCATACCCAAATTCTATTTCCCCATACCTAATTGTTGAGCTTTTTGGTAAACTTTACCTTCGGTTAATAAAGAAGGCGCAATCACAACTTCCACTTGCTGCATTTCTTTAATATTTTTGGCTCCTAAAGTGCCCATGCTCGTCTTTAAGGCTCCTAAAAGATTGTGAGTGCCATCATCTAGTCCTGCTGGCCCTACTAGTATTTGCTCTAGGCTACCTGTGGTGGCAACGCGAATCCGAGTGCCACGGGGCAAAACTGGGCTAGGAGTCGCCATACCCCAATGATATCCCCGTCCTGGGGCTTCTGTAGCTCTGGCAAAGGGAGAACCAATCATCACACCATCGGCGCCACAGGCGATGCATTTACAAATATCGCCACCAGTGATTAAACCACCATCAGCAATGATGGGGATATAGTTACCAGTTTCCTTGTAGTAATCATCTCGTGCTGCTGCACAATCTGCGATCGCAGTCGCTTGTGGCACACCCACACCCAACACGCCACGGGACGTACAAGCCGCCCCAGGCCCAATTCCCACCAGTACCCCAGCCGCCCCAGCTTTCAACAAATTCAAAGTGACTTCGTAAGTCACGCAATTCCCCAACACCACGGGAATGGGCATGGAACGGCAAAATTCTGCTAAATCAAGTGGTACCAAAGACTCTGGTGACAGATGTGCAGTAGAAACTACCGTAGCCTGGACAAAAAATAAATCTGCCCCAGCTTTTGCCACCGCCTCACCGTATTTACTTGCACCAGCTGGAGTTGCACTTACCGCCGCAATCCCACCTTGTTGTTTAATTTCCTGAATACGTTGTTCAATTAATTCCGGTTTTATTGGTTCGGCATAGAGTTCTTGCATTAAGGCAACAAAATCATCTTTCCCCACAGAGGCAATCCGATCTAATATTGGCTCTGGGTCAGCATAGCGAGTTTGAATCCCCTCTAAATTGAGGACACCTAATGCTCCTAACTGTGACAAACGTACAGCCATACGAACATCTACTACGCCATCCATAGCACTGGCAATTATTGGGATTTCTCGCTCAATATTGCCAATACGCCACTTAGTATCTGCCAAACTGGGGTCTAGTGTTCTATTACCAGGGGCTAGAGCAATTTCATCTATTCCGTAAGCTCTGCGAGCTGTTTTTCCCCGCCCAAGTTGAATTTCCACGCTTTAACTTTACTCAAATCTGTTTAAGCTAGGGTATCAAATTGTGGGGGAAGTTGGAGCGTTTTTTTCCCGAACTACACTCTTCCTACTTTGACCAGTCTAAACTGCGACCCAAAACTTTGGTGGATGCAAAGTACTCACCAAGGAAGCAAATGAAGAAAAGTTGTTTATTAATTTGACTGAGTTAATGCTAAGAATATTGACATTAGCTCTCTTAATTTGCCCGTCTTTACTTAGACCAAGATCATCCAAATTTCCATAAATGACACCAAAGTGGAATAGGTTACATCGGTTTCAAATCAATAAATCTTTAGATTCAAAAGATTTTTAATTGCAAAATCTCAAATCCAAAATTGATTTTATTTACCAGACTCAGTACTCGGAACTCTTCATCGTTTCTTCTTAGCGGCATCTACACCAGTGTAACCAGTAGCTAACCAAATGATAGCTCTAGCTCCATCACGAATAGATTTTTCGATAGATTCAGGGGGTTTTTCTGAAGGAACTGGTACTGGTTTTAAATAAATACCCCGACTACCTAAAATAATTTCTCCGATGACACAAGCTCGGCGCATGTGG
>JBGTMK010000562.1:0-18440 GCA_041743605.1 Nostoc sp. | reverse complement strand
TTTTCGTTGGGAAATATCACCGCAGGCATAAGCATCAACGATTTTCTGGCGCAAGTCGAGAGAGTAGGGTTTCATACCGACCAGTTATTAGTACAATTGCTCTCTCCTAGTGTACTGCACTGGACTGATAACCGCTATATAGAGAGCCATCAAAATTTACACTCGAAAATGACCGCAGCAATCATTTAGGTAATGCACAAAATCATTTGCGTTCAGTAACAAGAATTGCCAGAAAGTTCAATGAGAATAATCAGGATATAAATAAAATTACATATAGAGATGTTGGTGAACTATTCACTCTGACTGATAAATGTTCAGACACACTGAGAAAATACATCAATCTCAGAAACTACATGGATAAAGATCAAATGGTCAAACAGATTAATAATGATCTGAAAAATGGCCAATCCTATACTACATTTGACCAGGAAAAAAAATGGCTAAATAGATTTGACCAGTGCTGCGTAGTAAGCTGCGAAAGTTTTGTCCAAAGCCAAGTTCCAATCAAGCTGCAATCGATACAAGACCTTTATCGAAATATAATCACATTTAGGAGTGAATTCGGTCGTACATACGATCGGAAGAATTTTGATTATCAACAAATCAAAGAAAGATTTCAGGAGTATTTAAATGAAGCTTTGCAAATTGCAAGTGGTACTGGCTTAGTTTGTGAAGATGGACTGAAGTATTATAACTCCAGTTCAAGTTTTTATACTAGGAGCATTTGGTTAGGTTCAAGAATGTTTCTTAATGGAGCAAATAACCTTTTACAAATAGGTGGTTCGGAACAATCATTAATAAATTAATTAGAATCTGGAATGCTACATAAGTTTAGTTGACATTTTGAATCGTGTTTATAGCAATCCTAGTTAATTTGTGAAAGACCTCGGTATATATTTATGTTCCTGATTTTCTGTTAAGAGTTCTCTATTCTCTTTCCCCAACTTTTAAAAGTAAGTTATCCAAATTAAATAGGATTGCTATATGTATCTTTAAAGTGAAGTTGCAGTACAAAGGGAGAAACATCTTTGTTTAGTCATTTGCGCTTACTAATTATAGGAGTTGCATTAGGCTCTGTAATTACTGCTGGAACCTTTTTAATCCCTCCAGCTTTAGAAAACAGAAGTTGGACATGGACATGGGCTGACTGGACTGGAATTGGAGAAGACACAATTAAAAGAAAGAGTATAGAAAGAAAAGGTGGAGAAAAGGGTTCCATTGAAAAGGTTATTTTCACCGATGAAATTCAGTCGGGAAAAACACTTTGGGATTTTTTAGAACTAGTTAGTGCATTAGCAGTTCCATTTCTGCTTTTGTATTTAGGGAATCAACTACAGCAAAAAGATAAAGAAATAGCAGACATAAATCTCCGTGAAGAAGCACTACAACGTTACCTAGATCGTGTGTCAGATTTATTAGTTAATAATAAAGCAAATAACCTAGAACCTAATGATTCTTTACTAGAACTAATAAAAGATTTAATACGCACAAGAACGCTGACCATACTGCGTAGTCTTGACAACGATGGAGAACGGAAAGGTAGTGTTATAAGATTTCTGATTGATGCAGAACTTATAAGGAACTGGGAACATATTGAATTAGACTTAAGCTCTGCTAGCTTGAAAGGTGCTAAACTAAGCGGTACTCAACTAAGTCGTGTTCTCTTAAGTCAAGCAGACCTAAGTCATGCAGACCTAAATGATGCAAATCTAAGTGATGCAAACTTAAGTAATGCAAATCTACGTAATGCCAACTTAAGTAATGCTGATTTAACTAGCACCGACTTAACTAATGCCGACTTGAGAGATACTAAACTAACAAATGCCAAACTAACAAATGCTAATCTAAGTAATGCAGACTTAACTGGCGCTGACTTGAGAGATACTGAACTAAGCAATACTATCTTAAAAGATGTAAAAGGACTTACAAAAAGATAGTTTTATCTCTAAATAATTCAGACTTACAAGAATACTTTTAACTCAAATCTTGCATCTGTCCATTTCCCGCCAAGAAATAAATTTCGTTTAGTTTATACGGTAACTTAGTAGTAAAAGTACTACCTATACCTAATTCACTTTGAACATTTAAACTACCGTGATGTGCTTGGACAAGTGCTTGAGCGATCGCTAGTCCTAATCCAGAACCGCCAGTATTACGAGAGCGATCGCTATTTACTCGATAAAAGCGATCAAAAATCCGAGTCTGTTCTGGCTGGGAAATACCAATCCCTGTATCTTGCACCTGAATTACAACATCGCGATCGCTGCGTTGTAAAGAAACAGTTACTTTTCCCCCTTGAGGTGTGTATTGAATTGCGTTAATAATTAAATTAGAAAATAAACGATATAGTTGATCTTCATTGCCAATAATATTTAATATTTTTGCTTCTTTGACTGTAGATGTTAATGTAATATTGTTGGCGATCGCTAATGCTGCAAATTCTTCTATTAAGTCATTAATAATATCATTCAAGCAGCAAATATTCCGTTGCATTACAGGTTGTCGATCCAGACGAGTTAACAGCAATAAATCTGCAACAAGAGTTGTGAGTCGTTGATTTTGACGATGTATAGTCCCCAAAATTTCACGAGATTCAGTTTCATCCAGGTGTGACAATAACAGCGCTGATTCTACCGTTGCTTGCGTTGCTGCTAAAGGTGTCCGTAATTCGTGTGCTGCATCAGCTGTAAATTGTTGAATTTGTCTATATGAGCGATAAATTGGTTGCATTGCTAATCCTGCCAAGCACCAGCTAGCAAATCCAACTACACCAATGATTATTGGTGAACCTAATATTAAAGTTAGTTTCACAGCATCCAAATAGCTATTAAAATCTTCTAGATTTCGCCCCACTTGAATATATCCCCAATCTCGATTGTCTTGGGTGTGCAATACAAAGGAAACTTGGTGATAAAGCTTACCTTTATCGTCTTTTAGAGTTTGCCATAATTCCTTGTTGAAAACTGGTGATAGTCCTTCGGGATAAACACCTGCAATAGCGAATAAGCGTTCAAAGTTATCAAAAAAACGTATATAATAATGACCTTGATTGATGGCACTTAAAACATGGCGTTCAGAATTTAACTGTTGTTGAATGCAGCTTTTAGAAACTATACAAATATTAGGTAAAAGCTGTTCTATAACTGGTTCTAATCTACCGGGTTGCTGTAGCTTCAGTTCAATACTGTCATGCAACGTTCCAGCAACAGATTCTAATTCTCGATCTAATGTTACCCAATGAGCATGAGCGATCGCTTTATAAATACCATAACCGCATAGACTTAAAATTAAAGCCATAACCAGCGCATACCACAGCGCTAAACGCAGACGAGTTTGCTGAAACAAGTGATTTTGATTCATATTGCTGTTTGACAACAGAATTCTGACGCTATTTTAATTCCTGAGATTGAGACGATATCCTATGCCATGCAAAGTTTCGATCGCCTTTTCACAACCACTATTAGCTAGTTTGCGGCGTAACAAACGCATTTGAGCCGCTACTACATTGCTGATAGTTTCTGAATTAACTTCCCAAAGTTGATAACGAATTTGTTCTGTAGTGACAATTTGATTGGGATGCTTCATAAAATATTCTAGTAGCTGAAATTCTTTATTAGTTAAGGAAATTTCTTGTTTTTTTCCATGATAATTTTGACTAACAACCAGATTATTTCCATAATCTAGAGTTAGATTGCCAATAGTTAATTCTTTGGGTTGGAATTGGGGCGATCGCCTTTGCAAAGCACGTAATCTCGCCAATAATTCTGCCATACCAAATGGCTTTACCAAGTAGTCATCTGCACCCGCATCTAAGCCAGTAACTTTGTCTTCCATTCCGTCTTTAGCTGTCAGCATTAATACAGGCAGAGGATTTTTTTGATAACGCAATCTTTTGCACAATTCCAAACCGGAAATTCCAGGTAGCATCCAATCAAAAATAGCTACTGTATATTGTGTCCAGCCATCTTCTAGATATGCCCATGCTTCATTACCATCTAACACCCAATCAATCAAGTATTTCTGTTGGGTAAGAGTTCGCTTAATCGCAGTACCTAAATCTGGTTCATCTTCGACTAATAAGAGTCTCATGGGAGTTCACCTATAGTGATCCGCTTTGATTATTGAACTGACTTGCGTAGGCTGGGAGTAGGGAATAGGGAGTAGGGAGTAGGGAATAAGCTTTTTCGATTGGTACTTAATTTGTTCAAAAATCAAATAGGAGTCCTATATCAACAGTTTGGATGAAATATGTTTGTCTGTGTCAACGAACAAAATTCTGAGTTCTAAATTCTCTATATTACCGATTAAAATTAAAGCGCCCGTCTACCTTTTCACCTTTAATATCTGCGGTGATTTTCACTTGATACTGACCCGTTGCTTGTTCAGACAGTACAGACGTGTAGTGCTTCTCCTTAGCATCATAGTTAAAAATAACTGACTTTTGCTTTCCATCAGGTAACTGAACTTGAGCCGTAACTTTGGCATCTGATACAGTTTCGTGATTGTCACTTGTTTGCAGATATAAATCCATGTGCGTTCCCTTAGCTTCTTTTACGGGTACAAACTCTAAATGATAAGTTCCCGTCTCTACAACTTGACCACCTTTAGATGCACCATGCTGGCTATTACTTTTAGTTGTAGGTGAAGCTGAAACAGTCGTTTTCTCAGGATTTTCAGTAGACGTAACTGAGGGATTTACTGGATTTGTGTTATTACAAGCTCCCAAAAACAAGAATCCTATGCTTAGAATAATAATCCAGTTATATTTTAGTAAATTCATGAATTTATTCCTAGTTAACTGTGGTTTTTGAATTGTGTATTTTGGCTTTAATTAATGATTATGTTGGCACTTGATTTCTTCTTTTGGTAAATCAAAATTTTGCCAAATTGAGAATACAAAGCTGGCAAAACTAACAGTGTCAACGCAGTAGAAGTAAACAACCCTCCCAATACAACTACAGCCAAAGGTTGTAAAATTTCTTTACCTGCGCCAGTGCCAATTACTAGAGGTATCATTCCCAAGGCTGAAGTTAAAGCTGTCATCAAAATAGCAACTAACCGCTCTATTGAACCTTCAAAAATGACTTTCTGTAAAGGCATTCCCTGCGCCAACTTGTTGTTATAGTTATCTACTAGTAGCAGCCCGTTACGTGTAGCTATACCAAACAGGGTAATAAATCCTACTAAAGATGCCACTGAGATTACCCCACCTCCCAGAGCAATGGAAAATATACCGCCTACCAATGCTAGAGGTAGGTTAATCATAATCATCAGCATGGCGGTTACAGATTTAACGGCAAAATACATTAAAACTGCAATGATCACAAAAGCTAGTCCACCAAATACAAGCAAATTCTGAGTAGCTCGTTCTTCTGATTCAAATTGACCGCCGTATTGAATAAAGTAGCCTGTGGGCAATTGTATTGACTGACGTATTTTACTTTGAATTTCCTCTACAGCCGATCGCAAATCTCGACCGGAGACATTTGTAGACACGACTATTAGCCGTGAAACATTCTCGCGGTTAATTGTGTTGGGGCCAGTGCCATAATCAATGGTGGCAACTTGAGCTAGGGGAATTTTTTGACCTGTGGGTGAATCTACGAGTAAATTACGGATAATATCTAAGTTATTGCGTGCTTCTGGTTGCAACCAAACGGTTAAATCAAATAATTGCTGGTCTTTGAGAACCTGAGATACAACTCGTCCATTGAGTGCGGTTTCTACTGTTTCAGCCAGATTACTGATAGTTAAACCGTAGCGGGCTGCGGCTTCCCGGTTAAATTTAATTTGTACTTGTTTAATGGGGACTTGGGGTTCGAGTTGTAAATCGACAAGTCCAGGAATGCTACTCACAGCCGCTTGTACTTCTCCTCCCAAGTGGCGCAGTTCTGCTAAATCAGGGCCGAAAATTTTAATTGCGATCGCACTTCTCACTCCTGATAATACTTCATCCATGCGGTGAGAGATAAAGCCGCCAATATTAGGAGCAACTCCAGGGATTTTAGCAAACTCCTGTCTTAACTTCTCAATACTCGCCGCCCGATCTTGCAATCCTTCGGCACTCAATTCCACATCTAAATGTCCTAAGTTAACTCCCCCTGCATCTGCATCACCAGGTGCGCGTCCCGATCGCAACTGCACTGTCTGAAATCGCTTGTCCTCCTTGAGCGCATTTTGCAATGTCAATCCGACTTGGTTTGTTGCTTCCAGCGAACTCCCTGGATAAAGCAACATCGCATTAACTAAAGATGGTTCCTGAAATTCTGGTAAAAACACTCTTCCCAAACTTGGCAAAATCACCAAAGAAGTTACTAAAGATGCTGTTGCTGCTACCAAAATTATTGTGGGAAAACGAATGGCAAAATTGAGGATCGGGCGATAAATGCGCTGTGATAAAGCACTTACCCAAGTATCATCGGTGGGTAGTTGTCGATTGGCTAGTAAAATCGCACATAGTGCTGGAGATAAAGTCATTGCTACGAAAGTAGAGGCCAAAATTGCTAGCAAATAGGCAATACCCATTGGTGCAAATATCCGACCTTCCACACCTGTGAGAATGAAAATCGGTGCAAAGACAACGGCAATAATTACCGTTGAAAAAATAACGCTAACTCTAACTTCCACTGAAGTATTATAAACAACCTGAAAGGGATGCAGCGGATGAGTTGCAACTTGATTTTTCCGTAAACCGCGATAGCAGTTTTCCATGTCCACAATTGAGTCATCTACCACTGAACCAATAGCCACAGCCAAACCACCTAATGTCATGGTGTTAATTCCCTGACCGAACCAACCGAGAATAATCATTCCAATCAAAACGGATAAGGGAATGGCACTGAGGGTAATGATGGCTGTGCGCCAGTTCATCAAAAACATCAGCAGGATGATGGAAACGATGATTATGCCATCGCGTAGAGAACTAGTAACGTTTTCAATAGCAGCTGCAATAAAATTTTCTTGGCGGAAGGTTTCTGTGACTTTGACATCTTCAGGCAATCCAGCTTTCACTTCTGCCATCGCCTGTTCAATGGCTTTGGTAACGGTGGGAGTGTCGTTTTGTGGCTGCTTGTTAACCATCAATACGATCGCAGGTTGACCATTGAAACTGCCATCTCCACGTTTTAAGCCTGTTCCAATGCGGATATCTGCGATGTCTTGAAGGAGGATAGGTGTACCATTTCGAGCCGCGATCGCAGATTTTCCTAGTTCCTCAATTGACTCAATACGCCCTACGCCACGAATAATTAGCTCTTGGTCTGGATCGATCAAAAAACCGCCCGCAGCATTGATATTGGCGCTCCTAGCTGCTGCTGTGACTTCTTCTAATGTGACATTAAATGCTTTCAGTTTGCCTGGGTCAACCAAAACCTGATATTGGCGGACATCACCACCATAAACAATAACTTGAGAAACACCAGGTACAGCCAGCAATCGATTGCTAACATCTCGGTCAACTAAACGCCGGACTTCCATGAGTGGAGTTGTTTGGGCGGTGAAGGCATATTGCAAAACTGTGGCAATGGGAGAAGAAATCGGGGAAATTTGGGGATTTTCTACCCCCTCCGGTAATTTTTGTTGTACTTGTTGCAATCGCTCCGTTACTAGTTGACGGGCTTGATAAATATCAGTCCCCCATTTGAAAATCACCTTAACCACAGAAATACTAACAGCAGAAGCAGAACGCACCGTTTCTACTCCTGGTGTACCATTAACCGCGCTTTCAATTGGCAGAGTAATTAGAGTCTCCACTTCTTCAGGTGCTAATCCTGGGGCTTCGGTTTGAATTTCCACTTGAGGCGGAGCGAAGTCAGGAAAGACATCCAACGGCATCTGAGTCAGGTTATATGTACCCAAAACTGTAATAACGATCGCACCTAACACAACGATCCAGCGTTGGATAATTGACCATTTGAGGATGGAATTGAGCATAGTTTATTTTGATTGACTCTGGTCGTCATGAACGGGAGTATCTAAATGGGAATTCCCTACTAGTACTAATGGCGACTTACGGCGACGACCAGACCAAAAAGTACCAGCGGCAAAAGCTACGGTAGCGATCGCACTTCCCCCAACTACCATCAGCCACGGTGTTGCTTGTAAGTTGGATGTTTTCACCTCTGAGTAGACTGTAGTATCTTCCTCTTTGGTTGGCTGACTCCCACCCCGCAAAGATTGAGCGTAAAGTTGCGGCGCTCGTTGAGTAACTATCAAATCTCCCTCAAATAAGCCAGTTTTCACCTCTACCATGTTTCCAGAAGTTTGACCTAAGCTGACTTCTACTGGCTGATAGGTGTTGCCATTTTGTAAATAAACTTGTTGCTTACCATTTGCCTCTACTACAGCCGAGCTAGGTATAGCTAAGATGGCTGAGGATAATTGATCTCCCAGGACTTCTAAATCAGCGAACATTCCTGGCTTGAGTACTCCATCGGGGTTATCGATTTCGGCTTTCACAGGTACAACTCGCGTCTCATCTGCTACCCCAGAATTAATTACCGTAATTCGTCCCGTAAAAGTCCGGTTGGGTGAAGCAACTTTAACAATTACTTGTTGATTTGTTCTAATTTTGTTTAAATCTTTTTCGTATATATTGGCTGTGGCAAAAACTCGACTGTCATTGACAATCGTCATCAATTTGCCACCTGCATCTTCAAATGATTGACCGATAGTAACTTCCCGATCTGCAACTTTGCCGGCAATCGGAGCGGTGATTGTCACTAATCCTTTCGCATTCCCACGGATTCCTAGTTGTTGTAGCCGAGTTTGATAAGTTGTATTACTGAGGTCAATACGCGATTTTGCGACTTTAACTGCCGCTTCGGCGCGTTTGAGTTGATTTTCTGCGGCGATTACGTCTTGGCGGTTATTGGCTTTAGTTAGTTCAGCTTTAGCTTGTGCTAGCTGGGTTTGAGATTCGAGGAAATTACGTTGGGGTAAAGCACCAGCTTCAGCTAGTTGCTTGTCTTTGTCGTACTTTTCTTGGGCAAATGCTACTTGAGTTTGGGCTTGAACAATTTCTGCTGCGGCGATTTGTTCATAGCGATCGCGGTTTTGTTGCGCCAACTTCAAATCTGCTTGCGCTTGCTGCCAATCAGCCTGAGCTTGTGCTATTTTTTCCTGGGATTCTACGCGCAGTGATACCAATTCCGGGCTGGATACAACAGCGATCGCTTGACCTTTTTTAACTAAAGTCCCAGGTTCCGCCAATAATTCTAAAACTTTCGCCCCGGAAATTGGGGTGGTTACTTGTGCTTGTCTGCTGGGAAGAGTTTCAATTTGTCCAGTGGCTTTGATACTAATATTTAGTCGCTGGCGTTTGACTGACTCAACTTTTATTCCAAGTTGTTTTGCTGTTTGAGCATCAACTTTAATAGAAGACAATGTAGTGACTTCACTTCCTGTTTGAAATTCGTCTCCGTGTCCAGCGTGAGCAAAAACTACTACAGGACTAACCAATAAGACAAAACTCAGGAATGTTGTGGAAAAACAACTGATGGCTATAAGTGATTTGGAACACACAGAGATAGGCATTACTATCGAAAGTCCTTGAGTAGGTGGGGAAAGAAACTGCGAGTATTGTTCTGGAGGACATTTCATGCATCTGATTCCCAGTTTTTCATCTCGAAATGAAATTGGCATGAAATTGAAGCAATACTTGGATTTCCCCACTCTCTAATTACTTGTGATAGTTACCTATTAATTAGCGGAACTTACCAGGATTTAGACGAGCGCCGTTAGGCTGAGATTGACGACGAATTGCTGTCCCATTCCGCAAATTGTTTCCAGTACCGCCATCAGTGCGATCGAGAAAAGGTTTCAAATTAATTCCACCTCTAGATGAACTAACCCGATTATTGCCACTACCTAGAAGTGTGCGTCCTAAATTATATATTTCGTTGCTTCCACTATTGCGATTGCCATAAGTGTTAACGGCTACAGTCTGTTGTCCACTATCAGCAGTAGTCAAGTTTTGAAAAATGCTATTGCGAATAACAAAGGGGTCTTTCCCACGTGGTACTGTCAGTACAATTCTACAGTTGGGGTTAGCTTCAGTTGTGACGCAGACGGTATTTTCGTTATTTTCTACCGATGTTTGGAGTTCTTGTAAACCATCTGGGCGATAAAGTTCTAAGCGACTAGCGATCGCTGCACAACGTCTTTGTGCGTCCCAACCACCGCCCAAAGCCGCAGGTGCCGCCCAAGGAAAGAATTGTCCTGGTTGACTTTGTGGCTGATACATGACAGTGTACTGTCCATTGTAAGTCTGACAGCTAAACCGAGTTGTACCATCAACTGAGGGTGAAGGTGGTACGCCTGTAGATGTGTCTATTGGTACTGATGAGCCGCCTGATGGTATTGTGGGTACGACAACGCCATCGCCAGTAGAGTCATATTGCGCCATTGCTGCCGAATTGCCTAGACACAAAGATAAGCCAATACTGCCCAAAGAAATCAACCGAATCAGTTGTGATGACATAAATCATCCTCCAGTAGAAGTAAGTAGGGAATTGATAGTTTCAGTGACGAATAATTCTATGTTTTTGATTCATCAAAAACGCTATTTTTTTTCCTTTCTTGCTTTTTTCTCTGCGAGTAGCTTTTTTACCCGTGCTTGAATTTCTGTATGACGCTCCACTCCTTCGTAGGCATAACGATTGTAGCTACTATGGATAATGAGGTTTTCTCAATCACTCACTCGTTCACCACCGCCTGGGTGAGAAGACAACCCACTCACTCAAAGGAGCATTTTTTTGTTGTTTAGGGACTTCCAAATAAAAAAATATCCCAAAACTAACGCAAAAATCCTCTCCATTTCTCCTCTCTTGCGGCAAGCCGCTCCGCGTCTACGTTTATTTGGATAATTTATTTCTTGAAAATCCCTAATCTCTAATTCCATTTGATTTGCGTTCTCTCATATCGCTTTTAGTCTAAACTCCAGTACTTAGAGCTTTTTAGTGTTAGATAAATTTGCAAAACTTACTTTTATTTCCTAATTGCATTTTGGCAGTTTTTGACCCCGATTTTTTCTGGCTTTGTGAGAAATCCGGGTTCAATCTGTACTTATGATTGTGGTTATCGACTACATACTGTTGTGGTAATGTAGGTATGTTTGGTAAGCAAAAGGGAAAAGCATTGTTAAGCGAATATCATAGAAAAAAGTTACTGCATCACTTTTACTGTCTGGATGCTGATAATTCAGGCTTCATTGGGAAAGAAGATGCTGAGATTTTTGCAGAGAGGTTCGCCAACATCCGTAGTGCAGAGCTTGGTTCAGAGATTCACAAAGATTTGTTGTTTAAGTGGCTTCATATTTGGGAGAATTTTTGGTCGAAAGCGGATTTGGATGGAGATGGTAAGGTAAGTCCCGAAGAATTTTGTCAGGGCATAGAGAAAGCGGTTTCAAATCCAGATTACAACGACCCTTTAATAGAGACTTTGTTTAACATTGTTGATTTAGACAGCGATGGTCATATATCACAACAAGAGCATCGTCTCTTCTTCAGTGTGTTTGACCTAGATGCTGAAAAATCAGCTTTTGTCTTCTCCAAGCTTGATATCGATAAGGACGGCATCCTCTCTAAAAAAGAGTTTGTTTCTGCTAAGAGAGAATTTCTAACCCAAAAGGAACCCGGTGCTGTAGGCAACTGGTTTTGGGGTTCTGTGGAGTAATGTGCGTAGTCCTGTAGCATGGGATCTCTACAAAAAACATGGGGTCTTCAAATACACTGGTGCGATCAAGCAAGTCCAATATATTCCAGGTTCATTGGCACCTGATGCCAAAGAGTAGACACCAAGCTCGTCTTCATCACTAAAATTTGAATTTTTACAAAATACAAAAAACCCCGGCTAATTTAGCCGGGGTAAAGTCGAGAAGTGAGAATGACGATGAGATACAGCGATACCGAAATTAAAAATCTTAGCTAACGGTAAAACCAACCAAAACTAAAGTGGTGACAATTAAAGTTGCAAAAATACCTTGTAAAACGTATTTACGTTGTTCCCAAATTGCTGGGTACTCAGCGTAGTACATCTTAGGTTCTGCTGCATAGTTGTTGAGAATGCCGTCTTCGTTAGTGGTGGTGTACATAGTTTTTTCTTTTCTTTGTTTTGTTATCTTATGTAAATAAATATAACAAGTCTGTTACAAATCGTCAATAGGACTTGACAAAAAAAGACTGATGGTAAATATAAAGCTGACTTATCAGCGATCGCAGATTTTTAGCGAAGTAGTTCCAGGTAAACCATCAATATCAGAATACTGAATCTAATGATGGGAAAATAAAGGTGAGTTAACCATCCTCAAACTTGCTAGGCTATTTACCCAAGACAGGTAAACAGCAGATTTTATCCGTCAAAATCTATGACTTCAACCATTCCCCCTCAAACTCGGAAGCTACCCACTCAAGCAATAGGAGCCAAAATTTTCCACTCCTGTAACATCATTAGTCTATTTATTATGCTTACCAGTGGACTACAAATTTACAACGCCAACCCTGTTTTTGGTGGACGTGCAGGTTTGCATATTCCTCCTATATTTACTTTAGGAGGTTGGCTTGCAGGAGGTAGACACTGGCATTTTGCAGCAATGTGGCTATTCTCGTTAAATCTGTTGTGGTATGGAATTTACGTTTTAATTACTCGACGCTGGCGACATCGCTTTGTAAGTGTCAATGACTTCAAAGCATTACAAAAAAGTCAAAATTCCAAGCGTCTAATTTATGCTTGGCATCGTATTGCTTATACAGCAATTATTCCTATTTTGCTACTGGCGTTATTTACAGGAATAGGAATGTATAAACCTGCTCAATTTTCCTGGATTGTGGATCTATTTGGCAGTTGGCAAGCATTGCGAATCGTTCACTTTGCCTCAGTACCGATGGTTATCTTATTTGTAGTGATTCACTCTCGATTAGGGCAAAAAGCTGGAGGCACTCAACTAACAGAATCAATGTTTTAGTAAACAAATAGTTATGGAGATAAAGAAACGCAAGGACAAATGACTAATGACCAATGACCAATAACAAATGACTCTTTTTTTAAAGAAAAAATATGAACTTTTTTGATAAATTGAATGGGAATATTTTGCAAAATCAAAGTTTACTATTTGTCGGACTTGATCCAAATCCAGAGATGATGCCTGTGCGTTATGAGTCTGAAGAACTTATCACGGGTTTAGAAAAGTGGTTACAATTCATTATTGCTGAAACTTCTAATTTTGTTTGTGCCTATAAACCTACGCTTGGCTTCTACGAAGCATTAGGTATTCCCGGTTTAGAACTGCTATACAAAACCTTAGCAGCTATTCCAGCCCACATCCCAGTTATTTTAGATGCCAAACACAGTGACTTAAATACTAGTACCATTTTTGCCCAGACTGTGTTTACAGAATGGCAGATAGATGCAATTACTCTTAGCCCCTATACAGGACAAGATCATGTAGCACCTTTTTTGGTCTATCCTGATAAAGCGGTGTTTATTTTATGTTGTACTTCTAATCCAGGTGCAGAAGCTTTACAGCAATATCCTACAAAAGAATCACCCCTTTATTTGCAGGTGGTAAAAGAATCAAAAACATGGGGAACTCCAGAACAATTGGGTTTGGAAGTGGGAACTACAAATCCTGAAGTTTTAGCACTTATTCGAGCAATTGCGCCTGAACGAATTATTATGGCACGTAGCATCTGGGCAGAAGGGCTAAATCTGAAGCAAATTTTAGAAGCGGGCTTGAATGCTAACGGTGATGGTTTACTAATTCCTGTTCCTCAAGATATGTTGGCAACGCCAAAATTGTCTGAGGAAATCCAGTCTTTACGCGCGGAAATTAATCAAATAAAAACTGAAATTATTTCTGAAAATTCCACATGTCCTGTGTGGTTTTCTGATGTTTGCTTGCTAAATCAGCATCCCCACCAGGATTTAATTTTACAACTTTATGATATTGACTGCATTATGTTTGGCAGCTTTGTTCAAGCATCAGGATCTATATTTCCTTATTACATCGACTTACGCAAAATTATTTCCAATCCCCAAGTTTTTAATCAAGTTCTCACAGCTTATGAGGATATTTTGAATAATCTTACTTTTGATAGATTAGCAGGTATTCCCTATGGTTCTTTACCAACTGCAACTGGTTTAGCTTTGCGCCTTCATTGTCCAATGATTTTCCCCCGTAAAGAGGTAAAGGCACACGGAACTCGGAGAGTAATTGAGGGTAACTTTCATCCTGGTGAAACAATTGTGGTGGTTGATGATATTCTCATCAGTGGCAAAAGTGTCATGGAAGGAGCAGGAAAGTTAGAATCAGCAGGATTAAATGTTAATGATATTGTGGTATTTATCGACCATGAACAAGGGGTGAAAGATAAGTTACAGCAAAATGGTTATCGCGGTCATGCAGTTTTAACTATTTCGGAAATTACTAATACTCTATATCAAGCAGGGCGCATAAGTGAGGAGCAATTTTTAGCTTTTGCTGAAAGTTAGTCATGTAAATAGTAAACTACCCACCACCAATTGCTAAGAGCAATATGGTGGGGGCGATTAATTACCCAGAGTTTACCCGACTAAGTACCTTGAGTACTACGATTTCAAGGTCATCTCACCTACAAATACGCAGCCAGTTTGTAGCTCTGAGGTCAACGATTAAACAAGCATATTGGGTTGAAGCTAGTGTTGTTGGCGTAAAAAGCCTTTTAATCTTTGTCCAGGCTAACATTACCCGCAAGGAGGCACTGATGTGTAAAGTATGGAGGTTTTAGATGAATTTCTCATTAAATCAATTACTTAGATGGTTAATTTTTACGCTGCTATTTCCTCTAGTGTTTCTGAATGGTTGGCTAGCATTTTTGCTTGTTAAAAATTTTCAACCTGTGGTAACAATTCTTGTCTTAGCTACTTTGCTTGCATTCGTTTTAAACTATCCTGTTGCCATTCTCCAAAAGCGAGGAGTTAGACGTGGCTATGCAGTAACATTAGTTTTTGTATCAGCATTGATAATTATAGTTGCTTTGGGTATTACTTTAATTCCCATTGTGTTAGAGCAATTTAACGAGATGGTAAAAGTCCTTCCCCAATGGATTGATTCTAGCGAAGAAAAACTTCAGATTGTAAATGAATGGTTTTTTAGACACAAATTAAATGTGAATCTAAGTCAGTTGTTAGCACGATTTACTGACCAGTTTCCCAACGAGCTAGAGTTTATTTCTGATAAGCTTTTAAGCATTCTTATAGATACAATTGATAGTATTTCTGAGGCATTAATTACGGTAGTGCTGACTTTTTATTTGTTATTGGATGGGCCAAAAGTTTGGCAAGTAATATTTAAGAAGTTGCCGGGAAGTTTTGCTCAGAAAGTAAGTCAATCTATTCAGCAAAACTTCCAAAATTACTTGATTGGTCAGGGAACTTTAGCTTTGCTGATGGGTGTTTCAATTACATTACTGTTTTTATGTTTTCAAGTTCAGTTTGCTTTACTATTTGGTTTAGGAGTTGGGCTTTTAAGTTTAATTCCCTTTGGTGATGTCGTTAGCCTTGTTGTAATCACTTTAATAATAGCTACACATGACTTTTGGCTAGCAGTGAAGGTTTTTGCAGTAGCTGTTGTCATCGATCAGTTAATTGATCAGGCGATCGCACCACGGCTTTTAGGCAAATTTACTGGTATTAGACCAATATGGGTATTAATTTCGTTGCTTGTCGGAACTAATGTTGGTGGAGTCTTGGGCTTGCTAATCGCGGTACCCGTAGCTGGTTTTATCAAAGATGCAGCAGATGGTTTTTCTACATCTGGTGATTCTGATAATGCTGTTAATGGTGAAGCAGTATCAGAGTTGTTGGCAGAAGAATCAATATCGCAATGAGTCGATAGGTGGCTGCATTGGCTAGCATAATCAGAATATCTCAAGTACAACTTCAATTTAAACAGTACGATTGTTCTACTATAAACCGATTAAAGATAGTATTATTAAGGACTGTTTCATAAGAAACTCCTTCTTTGCCGCCCAATATGTCAGACAAACAGCTAGCAGCATCCTTGAATGGCCATCTCCCCTACTCCAGCCACAACAGCCAGAATACCATTCGGATTCGGGGTGCTAGGCAGCATAATCTGAAAAATATTGACTTGGAATTGCCACGCGATCGCCTAATCGTATTCACTGGCGTTTCTGGTTCTGGTAAGTCTTCCCTGGCTTTTGATACGATTTTCGCTGAAGGGCAACGTCGTTACGTGGAATCCCTCAGCGCCTACGCACGCCAATTTTTAGGACAGTTGGATAAGCCGGATGTAGAAGCCATTGAAGGCTTAAGTCCAGCAATTTCCATTGACCAAAAGTCAACGTCTCATAACCCCCGTTCCACTGTGGGGACGGTGACGGAGATTTACGACTATTTGCGGCTGTTATTTGGTCGGGCTGGTGAACCCCATTGTCCGATATGCGATCGCTGTATTGCACCCCAGACAATTGATGAGATGTGCGATCGCATCATGGAATTACCAGATCGCACCCGCTTTCAAATTCTTGCACCCGTTGTCCGTGGGAAAAAAGGCACACACCGGAAGCTTTTGTCAAGTCTGGCATCCCAAGGTTTTGTTCGCGTGCGAATCAATGGCGAGATCCGCGAACTGTCAGATTCTATTGAATTGGATAAAAATTTTACCCACACCATCGAAGTGGTAATTGACCGCTTGGTGAAAAAGGCTGATATTCAGGAGCGTTTGGTTGATTCCCTGTCTACGTGTCTCAAGCAATCAGGTGGTATTGCAGCCATTCTGGTGAGTCTCCTTGGTGACGACGGACAAGAAAAAGAAGAAGAATTAGTATTTTCGGAAAATTTTGCTTGTCCAGAACATGGCGCGGTAATGGAGGAATTATCACCGCGATTGTTCTCCTTTAACTCGCCTTATGGTGCTTGTCCGCACTGTCATGGAATCGGGACTTTAAGAAGATTTGCGCCTGATTTAATCGTACCTGATTGGGAAGCGCCAGTTTATGCTGCGATCGCGCCTTGGTCAGAAAAAGATAATTCTTATTACTTAGAATTACTCTATAGCGTCGGACAGATTTATGGATTTGAATTACAGACAAATTGGAGCAAGCTGACAGAAGAACAGCAGCAAATTATTCTGTTTGGAGAGAAAGATGAACGAGCCGCAGAAGCACAGAGGAAGCAGAGTTTTAAAGGTGCTATTCCAATTTTACAGCGGCAATATGAGGGTGGAACAGAATTAGTTAAGCAAAAATTAGAGCAGTATTTAATTGATCAACCTTGTGAAGTTTGTCATGGAAAACGGTTAAAACCGGAAGCTTTGGCGGTGAAATTGGGACAATATGGAATTTTAGATTTGACTACCGTATCTATTCGGAATTGTCGGGAGAGAATTGAGCAATTGAAGTTGAGCGATCGCCAGTTACAAATTGCTGATTTAGTCCTGAGAGAAATCAAAGCAAGATTGCAATTTTTGTTAGATGTCGGTTTAGATTATCTCACCCTTGACCGTCCCGCCATGACCCTTTCTGGTGGCGAAGCCCAACGAATTCGTCTAGCAACGCAAATTGGTTCTGGTTTAACAGGAGTTCTCTACGTTTTAGATGAACCAAGTATTGGTTTGCATCAACGAGATAATGGCAGGTTGCTCAAAACCTTAACTAAATTGCGAGATTTGGGTAATACATTAATTGTTGTTGAACACGATGAAGAAACAATTCGTGCAGCTAACTACATAGTTGATATTGGCCCTGGTGCAGGAATTCACGGCGGAAATATAATCGCCCAAGGTGATTTTGAGGCGTTATTAGCAGCAGAAGATTCTTTAACGGGTGCTTATTTATCAGGAAGACGAGTAATTACCACACCAGCAGAACGCCGAGAAGGAAATGGGCGCAGCTTGGGAATTAAAAATGCCCATCGCAACAATTTACAAAATATCGATGTAGACATTCCATTAGGTAAACTCGTCTCGATCACTGGTGTGTCTGGTTCTGGCAAATCTACGCTGATTAACGAATTACTGTACCCATCTCTGCAACACCATTTAACTAAGAAAGTTCCTTTACCAAGACATTTGGATAAAATTCAGGGATTAAACGCGATTGATAAAGCGATCGTTATCGATCAATCTCCCATTGGACGCACACCACGTTCTAACCCTGCGACTTACACAGGAATTTTCGATGCCATTCGGGATGTATTTTCCCAAACAGTAGAAGCCAAAGCTAGGGGTTACAAACCCGGACAATTTTCCTTCAACGTTAAAGGTGGACGTTGCGAAGCTTGTAGCGGCCAGGGTGTAAATGTGATTGAAATGAACTTTCTCCCGGATGTTTACGTCCAATGCGAAATTTGTAAAGGTGCAAGATACAACCGTGAAACATTGCAAGTGAAGTATAAAGATAAGTCTATTTCTGATGTTCTGAGAATGACAGTTGAGGAAAGTT
>JBGTMK010000561.1:0-3674 GCA_041743605.1 Nostoc sp. | reverse complement strand
AAACCGCCTTCAGGTTCAGAACAGGTATCCCACGCGGTATCGTGGCTACGGTACAATTGCCGAGGATTGATTACAGAAATAATCTTGGCACCAATACCTTCAGTTTCTAAGAAAGCAGCAGCTTCAAATACTGGCATTAATGTTAAATCGCCAATTACAGCAAATACAACTTGTTTATCACCAGCGACTTCATGCAATAGCACTGCACCATCGCGCAACCCTTGACGAGTTTGTTCTAAAGTTGTGCGAATTGGTAACGGCGATTTACTAGCTGTAATCACAACTCCCTTATTCTTAGTTTTCAACGCCCAGTCATAACAAGCTTGAATACTATTAGCATCAGGCGGAAATAATGGGAAAACATTTCCATTTCGCATCAACGAAGCAAAGTAAGCTTCAATTTCAGGACGTTGGTGAGTCCAACCGTTGCGCCCTTGCTCTAATGCGCCAGCTGTGAATAAAGTAATAGTTGAGGGAGTTGGACGGCGCAATTCTGCCATTGCTTGGGTTACAGTTTGCCAAATTGGTAATCCGTTGATGGCAAAAGATTCGTAAGAACACCACAAAGTTCTCGCACCCATTAACGCTAAACCCGCAGCTAAACCGGCGCAAGCATCTTCACTCAATGGTTCATAAACTTGTCCATTTGGTGCTTGGTTATATAAGTCGTCGGTTGTGGGGTGGATAATCTTTAATGCTTGGTTGATGTTGGCAATTCCAGATGCTTCGTTACCATCGGCGTTGGTGACAAGGAAATTCTGATCTTTATTTCCAACTATTCCTACCAATCGTCCCATCGCGGTTGTGGAAACTTTTGGTTCACCACCAACTGCATATTCTTCTAAAGGTAATTTGCCTAATTCTGGTAATGGGAATTCAAATTCTGTCACCACAGTTTTCGCTGCTGGGCCACCACCGGCGCGTTCGGCATTTGTTCTGACTAATTGCCAAGCTTCCGCAGACAAAGCACGGGTTTGCAATGCACTAATAATATGCGGTGCATCTAGCGTATCTTTAGGATAGAGGTTGTGAGATTTTGCACCCCGCGCGTGGACTCCTGCACCTTTGAGTTGTTTAATAATGAAGACGGTAAGTTTACCACCCAGTGCAAAACGCGCTGCTTTATCTACACCCGAAAGTACTGCTTGCGTAAATTCTAGGCGCTTCTCAAAAGAAAAGGCGGTACTATCAACGTAATCCCCTGGTTGGTTTTGATCGTCAAAGTCTTTGGCATCCACTAACACCACTTCATCAAAACCGTTACCTTGCCAATATGCTTGCATCTGTTCATTGGTTTTTAAAGAAACCATGCTGTGATGTTCTTGGCTGTAACCGTTCCACACCAACACTGGTAAAAAGTTGGTGACAGCAGGATAAGCAGTATGGAAATGCGCGATCGCACTTACAATATAAGGCTCACCCAATCCACCATCCCCAACTGTAAAGGGGAATAACTTATCTTTATGCAACAATGCAGCCGCCATTGCAAAGTGTTGTCCTTGTCCCAAAGGCCCCGCAGGTGCGAGAATACCGGGAATAAAACCAGAAAGGTGTCCTAATAATCCGTGCTTTTCTCGGAAGCGATCGCGCAATTGTTGGACTGTAAAAATTCCCATGTCCTCTAGCGAACGATCCAAGAACATGGCACTATAAAATCCGGGGGCGTGGTGTCCGACTTCGGTAATAATGTTCTTGTATCCCAGCATGACAAGAGATGCGTAAGCTTCTGCTTGGCTGGCGAATCCGCCGGGATGCCCAGAAGCTTTACTACCAGTAACTTGTAAAGTCAGGTAGCGTAAGGCATCGGCAGCTAATAAAGTTTGATATACAGCTGCTTTGTCTGTGGTAGATGCGATCGCTATTTTTCCCGACTCAATAGCAGGTGTTGCACCATAGGTTTCAAAATCTGGTAACGCTTCACCAAAATATTGAATCCCTTCAGAAAAATTGGGAAGCGCTGAAGATGCCTTTGCGGAGATTGCAGTCATGCTGAGTACCTTGTGACGATTAAGTGAAAATGTAGATGCTCGTTGAATTTAACAAAAATTTTACATCTTTCAGGTTGTAACAGTTTATTGCTTTTTCGCAACGTTAGAATAAGTACTTTAAATGGTTAGGCAAGCAAAATTTCAGTTAGTTGAAGTAGCAAAAAATATTAAGTAGGAAAAAAAATTTATGAAATTCCCAAACGGCCCTAAAACTCCAGCAGTTTTACAGATGGTGCGTTGGATTGTTAATCCGATGTCATTTATGGAGGATTGTGCCAAAAGCTATGGCGAGATTTTTACTCTCAAATTAGACAAAAATCTTCCTCCTATGGTGATTGTTAGCAATCCTCAAGCGCAACAGCAAATTTTGACAAATGATACCAAGGAATTAGAAGCACCTGGTGATCTAAATAAGCTATTTGAACCTTTGCTGGGCAAGCATTCTGTGATTACCATCAGCGGCGCAGAACACCAGCGTCAACGCCAGTTGTTAATGCCTCCTTTTCATGGCGAAAGAATGCGGAATTATAGCGAGGTGATTACCGATGTCACTCAAAAAGTCATCAGCCAATACCAGATAGGTAAACCCTTTAATATTCGGTCTGCAACCCAAGCCATTACCTTGCGGGTGATTATGCAAGCTGTGTTTGGTCTACATGAAGGGCCTCGCGCCGAAAAACTACAGCAATTTTTGGGCGATCTTTTAGAAAAGGCCAGTTCTCGGTTAAGTGTGGCTTTGCTTTATTTTCCAGCTTTGCAAAGGGATTTTGGCCCGATTAACTTCTGGGGAAACCAGATGCGCCTTCAGCAAGAAGCTGACAACTTAATCTACCAGGAAATTCGGGAACGTCGAGAACAACCAGATTCATCACGCACAGATATTCTTAGCTTACTTATGGCTGCTAGGGATGAAGCAGGTCAACCCATGACTGATGAAGAGTTGCGCGATGAATTGATGACTCTGTTAGTCGCCGGTCACGAAACCACAGCAACAGCCTTAGCATGGGCATTATACTGGATTCACAAAGTACCGTCAGTGCGTCAAAACCTACTGCAAGAATTAGATAGCTTGGGCGATAACCCAGATCCCAGCACAGTTTTTAAGTTACCCTATCTCAATGCTGTTTGTTCAGAGACATTGCGGATTTACCCAGTAGGTATACTAACTTTTCCAAGGGTAGTAAGAACACCAATATCAGTAGGCGGTTACGAACTAGAACCCAGTACAGTCTTACTTGGTTCCATTTATTTGACCCACCACAGGGAAGATATTTACCCAGAACCTAAGCAGTTTAAGCCAGAACGCTTTTTAGAACGACAATTTTCTGCATCTGAATATTTGCCCTTTGGCGGTGGTGCAAGGCGTTGTATTGGTCTAGCATTTGCCCAGTTGGAAATGAAGCTAGCACTTGCAAAAATCCTTTCCAGCCTGGAATTAGAACTAGTTGACAACGGTGAAGTGCGACCTAAACGCCGTGGTTTAGTGACAGGGCCAGATCGTCCTATCGAGATGGTTGTCACGAGTCAACGTCAAGTGAAGTCTCCCATCCTTGAGATAATTACTGTTTAACTTCCGTCTATTGGCAAGCTACGGTGTACACACAAGTGCTGTCCACATAGGTTTCAACTCTTTTACCCACATTACCCGCATCCCGCCCAGAACTAAAGTTCTTTGGCTTTTAGCTG